>CACJUO010000014.1 GCA_902596675.1 uncultured Pelagibacteraceae bacterium
TGCAATATTTGTAAGTTTTGTTGGATTTAATTTTATCAATAATGACAAAGTAATAATAATTACAATAATAATATTTACTATTAGCGCTATAATTTCTGGATATCATTACGGGATTGAAAATAATTTAATTCAAGAAATTTCTAGTTGTACTAATAATTCACTAGATATATTAAATAAGTCAAAATTACTTGAATCTCTCAATAAAAATATGCCAGTTGACTGTAAAGATGCTACTTTTAAAATTCTTGGAGTATCACTAGCGGCAATTAATACAATTTTATCAATTTTAATTGTTATTATTTCTATTAGAACATTGGTTTATGAAGCAAACAAATAAAAAAAAATTAGAAGAATTTATAAGAGTAGATCATGCTGGAGAAAGAGGTGCAATTAAAATTTATGAAGGTCAACTTCTTGCTCTAAATACTATTGTGAAAAATGATGAACTAAAAAAAAAAATTGGTGAAATGAAAAAGCATGAGGAGGAACACTCAAATTTTTTTGAGGATGAAATAGAAAAAAGAAATATAAAACCAACAAAATTTTTACCATTATGGGATTTGCTTGGTCTAGGTCTTGGATTTGGCTCAACAATACTTGGAAAAAAGGCAGCAATGTTATGCACAGCCTCTGTTGAAGAAGTAATTGATGAACATTACAAAAATCAAATTGATCAAATTGAAGTAGACGAAAAGAACTTAAAAGAAAAAATAATCAAATTTAGACAAGATGAATTAAACCATAAAGATATAGCATACGAGGAAGGGGCTACGAAGAAGGGTCTTTATTCGATTATGGATAAAGTAATTAAAACTGGATCTAAGTTTGCTATAAAAATTTCTGAAAAAATTTAATTACGGTTCAAGTTCAACATCCCAGTATAAATAATCCATCCAACTTTTATGTAAAAAGTTTGGTGGAAAATTTTTACCATTTTTATGTAGGTCCTCTGTAGTAGGTTGAAAAGGCCATTGGTTTAGAGTCATACCTGAGTTCTTTATTAGTCTTCCTCCTTTTTTAACATTACAGGACGAACAAGCTGTTACAACATTATCCCAATTTGTTTTACCTCCTTTTGATCTTGGCAGTAAGTGATCAAACGTTAATTCATCTTTGCTACCACAATATTGGCAACTAAACTTATCTCTTAAAAAAACATTGAACCTTGTAAAATTAGGGTTTGATTGAGGTCTAATGTATGATTTAAGAGCAATTACACTAGGAAGTTTCATGCTAAACGAAGGACTTCTGATTTGTCTATCATAATAACTAACAATAGAAACTCTATCTAAGAAAACAGATTTAATTGAGTCCTGCCAACTCCACAATGAAAGTGGATAATAACTTAAAGGCCTATAATCTGCATTTAAAACTAGTGCAGGACATTTTTCTAAAGAGATACTTTGATCAGAAAACTCAATCATACCTAAAACATACATTAAATATATTTTTTATCAACACAACTAATATTATATTAAATATTTATTAACTGATTAATTTTTTTTTTATAAAGTTTAATGCCGCACTCGAAGCTTCCATAGGTATATGGTGATCACAGTTTTTAATCATTAAAGTTTCAATTTTAATTTTATTTCTAATAAAAAAGTCCTTAGCTTCTAGTAAATTATTTGGTGGGACTATTGGGTCATTTTCACCATGTATCATTAGAATATCAGCTTTAGTTTTTATTCTTGGAGATAAATCACTCATGTTTATAATTCTTCCAGAAAATCCTACAATACAACTAAATTCTTTTTCAGATGTCAGACCAACATTTAATGACATCATACATCCTTGACTGAAACCAGAAACACAAATTTTTGAATATTCTAAATTAAAATAATTGCTTACTTCTGCAATATAACTGTTTAAAACATTTTCTGCTTTTTTTGATTCTTTAAGAGTATATTCTGGATCTTCATTATTTAAATCAAACCACTGAAACCCTACTGGATTAATACTGCATACTTCATGTGCATCGGGACATAAAAAAACTGTATTTTTTAAAAATCTTTTCCAGTTTAAAGTCAACATGCTAATGTCTTTTCCGTCACCTCCATATCCATGAAGTAAAATTACAGCACTTTTAACTTCCTCGTTATTCTCTGGTTTAATTATTGTTGTATTTAACGAAAATTTCATAAATTTTTTGATAACCAATCAAGTAAAGACTGATCATTGAAGTCAATGTAACCAACAATTCTTCCAATCTCAAAACCATTTTGGTCTATTAGAATTGTTGTGGGTAATCCTCGAAGTTTAAATATCTGGGAAAACTCTGGCCCAGATCCTGTGAATATATCTAAATTTTTAATTTTGATTTTGTCAAAAAACTCTTTAGATTTTTTATAACTTTCACCACCAATATTAATTGGAATTATATTTATATTTTTAAATTCATTTAAAGTTTTAAGCTTATCCAAAGATGGCATTTCTTTTTTGCAAGGAGCGCACCAAGTAGCCCAGAAATTTATTATTAATGGTTTTGATTTAAAATTATTTAAACTTACTTTTTGACCTTCAGATTTAATAAACTCTATATTTTCAATTTTTTTCTTGTCTTTATGTACTATAAGATTCTTTATTTCTGGACGTTCTATTGAATATGAGACACTAGATGATATTAAGTAAAATATTATTATAAGATAATTAAAAAAAATGATTTTCATACAATTTAGAGTAAGTAAATATCATGGGTAAAAATAAAAACAATCAGCCAATTTGGAATACTAGAATTAAAAAGGAAAAAACAAACCTTTTTAAAAAAGTTGGTGGATCAATTTCAATCGATAAAAGATTATTTAGAGAAGATATTGAAGCTTCAATTGTACATGTTGAGATGCTGTTTAGACAAAAAATTATAAATTTTAAAATTAAAAATAAAATAGTATGGGGTTTGAATAGAATTAAGAACGAAATTATAAAAAAAAAATTTATTTTTGATGACAAGCTTGAGGATATTCATATGAATATAGAGCACAGACTCTTTGAACTGATTGGAGAAGACGCAGGATATATTCACACTGCAAGATCAAGAAATGATCAGGTTGTCACAGATTTTAAAATTTGGTTAAGAAATGCTAATAAAGAAATTGTTAAAAACATTGACGCAACAATTAAAAATATTTTAAAAAAAGCAGAAAAAAATGTTGAGACAGTTATGCCTGGTTTCACACACCTTAAAAATGCACAACCAGTTTCTTTTGCTCATTACTTAATGGCTTACTTGGAGATGTTTAATAGGGATAAAAATAGATTTCAAAATAATTTAGAGAGTCTTAGTGAAAATCCACTTGGTGTAGCTGCTTTAACAGGTACTTCTTTTAGGATTGATAGATTTTATACTTCAAAAAAATTAGGTTTCGACAGACCAACTAAAAACTCAATTGATACTGTTTCTGATAGAGATTTTGTAATTGATTTTCTATATTCTTGCTCTGCATGTGCTGTTCATATCTCTAGGATTGCAGAAGAGTTTATAATCTGGAATTCAGATGCTTTTAAACTTATTAATTTGAATGATAAAATCGTAACTGGATCATCCATTATGCCACAAAAAAAAAATCCTGATCCACTAGAGTACTTGAGAGGCAAAACAGGTTTCATATTTGGGAATCTATTTTCTATGCTTACAACATTAAAAGGATTGCCCCTCTCTTACTTTAAAGATTTACAAGATGATAAAGAAATTGTTTTTAAATCGTTTGATCAGTTAAAAAATTCGTTAATTATATTAAATGATGTTCTTAAAAATTTTTCGCCAGATAAGAAGAGGATGATCGAACTTGCAGAAAGTGGCTACATTACTGCAACTGATTTAGCAGATTATATGGTTAGAGAATTAAATTATCCATTTAGAAAAGCATATTTACAAACAGCCAAAATCATAAATTTTGCCGAAAAAAATAAAAAAAAATTGTCAGAACTCACTCTAAAAGAGATAAATAAAATTGAAAAAGGTTTAACTGCTGATGTTCTGAAAGTATTTGAACTAAAAAAATCTGTTAATTCTAAAGTTTCTTATGGTGGAACTTCTTTCGACAACATTAGGAAAATGATATTAAGTTACAAAAAGAAATAACTATGATTAAAAAAATAACTTTAATTACCATGTGTCTAATTTTATTAACTTCATGCGGCAGAAAAAATGAGCCAAAATATGAGGCATCATTAAATAATAATGTTATGAAATTTAATTATTTTGATAACGGATTTAAAATGCAAAAAAAAGATGAAATATATCAATAATATTTTTACAGTTGAAAAATCCAGACTCACTAAAGTAATTGAAAAATTTGAAACACCAATTTTTTGCTATTCGAAGAAAAAAATTTTTGAAAATATAAGTAACTTTAAGAGAAGTTTTAAATCGTTTTCTCCAATCATATGTTTTTCAACAAAATCAAACTGTAATCTAGAAATACTTAAACTAATTAAACGAAGCGGATTAGGAGCTGATGTTGTCTCAAAAGGTGAATTAATGATTGCTCTTAAAGCAGGAATAAATTCCAAAAAGATTGTTTTTTCTGGAGTAGGTAAAACCAGGTCAGAATTGATTTATGCGATAGATAAAAATATTTTATTGATTAATTGTGAGTCAAAAAGTGAAATATTAGAAATAGAAAGTATAGCAAAATCTAAGAATAAAAAGGTAAATATTGGAATTAGATTAAATCCAAATACAGATGCAAAAACAATTAAACAAATTTCAACCGGTAAAAAAGAAAATAAATTTGGTGTTAGTGAAAAGACATTTATTGAAGTTTCAAAATATATTAAAAATTCAAAATTTTTAAATCTAAAATGTTTAAGTGTACATATTGGAAGTCAAATTCTTGATCATAAGCCATACCAAAAAATGCTTAGCGTTATAGATAAATTAATAAAAAAAATTAACTTTAATTTCGAGTATATAGATCTTGGTGGTGGTATGGGTATTGATTATAACAAAGACAATAAAAAATTTAATTATAAAAAATATAATCAAATTATTAAAAAATTTTTAAAAAAGCATAAATCAAAAATTATTTTTGAACCTGGTAGATCAATTATTGGCGATACTGCAATATTAATTTCAAAAATTATTTATATAAAAGAAAATTTAAAAAAAGATTTTATTATTATGGATGCAGCTATGAATGATTTTATGAGACCTGCGTTGTATGGGGCTAAACATAAAATAATTCCATTAAAAAAAACCAATAAAATGACTAAGAAAAGTTATGATTTTGTAGGTCCGATTTGTGAAACTACAGATAAATTCTTAACGACAAATAAATTTCAAAAATTAAATGAGAAAGATTATATTATTATTTGTGACGTAGGAGCATATGGATCATCGTTATCTTCAAATTATAACATTAGGCCCAAACCTGCTGAAATATTAATTAAAGGTTCAAAAATAAGCGTAATTAAAAAAAGACAAAAACTAAAAGATATAATTTAGTTTTTGACAAAAATGATAAGAAAACTTCTATTTTTATTTTTTTTCTTTCTAGGTATATCTATAATTTCGATAGTATTCCTTCCATCGCTGTTAATGCCTAATAAAATAGTTTTGTTTGGTGGAAAAATGATGGGAAGATGGGCAGCATTTTGTCTAAAAATTTTTTTACAAACAAAAATTATTATTAAAGGTAGAGAAAATATCATTAAAAGTGAAAAGTTTTTTATTGCTTGCTCTCATCAATCGATGTTTGAGACTTTTTACCTACAAACAATTTTTAATTCACCAATATTTATTTTAAAATATGAATTGATCAAAATGCCTATATTTGGCTGGTATTTAAAAAAGATAGGGTCAATTTCAATTAATAGAAATAAAATTAGTAAAGATAATTTGGGCTTAATAGATAAAATAAAAAATTCTATAAGAAATTCAGAAAGACCGTTAATTATTTTTCCTCAAGGAACAAGAGTTTTACCAAATGAAATAATTCCTTTTAAAAAAGGTGTTGGTAGAATTTATGACGAATTAAAAATAAATTGCCAACCTGTGGCGATAAATTCTGGAAATGTTTGGCCAAAAGATGGAAAATTATCCTCAAAAAAAACAATAACAATATCAATTCTTCCAGCAGTAAAACCTGGAATGAGATCCGTAGACTTTACAAGTTATATAGAGGATAAAATATATACCGAGTTAAAATTATTAAATTAGCCCTTCATTGGCATTACAACATATATGCTGTCGTAATCCGCTGGGTCTCTAATTAAGGCTGGTGAACCTGTATCTTTCAAATAAATCTCAATGTTATCTCCATCAAGTTGGGAAGCAACATCAATTAAATACCTAGAATTAAAGCTTATATCTAACTCGTGATCAAACTTAACACTTAAACTTTCTTTTCCATCACCACTATTTGTATTGTTGACGGAAAGATCTAGGTTATCTTTTGAAAGATTAAATTTTACACCATCTTTTTTATCTAATGATACTGATGCAACCCTATCCACTGAATTTAAAAATGATTTTAGATCAATTTCTAATTTTTTTTGATTTTCTTTAGGTATCACCTGAACGTAGTTTGGAAATTTTCCATCAATCAGCTTAGATATCAATATACTATTATTAATTTCAAATTTAATTTTTGACTTAATATTTGATATTTTTACTTCGCCTTCGTAGTCCTCCAATAAAGAACAAAGCTGAAAAATAGTCTTCTTTGGTAATATTATCTGATCAAATTGGACTTTATTTTGAAGTCTTACCTTTGATATAGACATTCTATGACTATCAGTAGCTGCAGCTGTTAAAAAATTTTTATCTTCAACTTCTGTCTGATGTAAAAAAATTCCACTTAAATAATGTCTTGTTTCGTCATTAGATACTGAAAATTTACATTTATTTAAGAGTTTAAGTAGTTCTTTTGATTGAATCGAAAACTCATTTTCATTGAAATTTTCATCTGTTAATGGAAATTCAGAAGCGCTAATACAATTTAAATTAAAAACAGATTTGTCAGACTCTAAATGCAATTTATTTTCACTAGGATTAGAAAAGTTGATTTTACTTCCAGATGAGAACTTTCTAACAATATCATACATTATTGATGAAGATGATGTAGTTTTGCCTTCTTCTATTATTTCGACATTTGGAATTTGATGAATAAAAATCAAATCAAGATCAGTAGCTGTAATTGTTAGTTTCCCATTACTTACATCTAACAACACGTTAGAAAGAATAGGTAAAGTACTCCTTTTTTCAATTACACCCTGACAATAATTTAAAGATTTTTGAAGGTCTTGTTGATTTAAACTAAACTTCATTTTCTTTATTATACAAAATCTTATTTTTTAAACTATCAATATTGGTATTTAATTCAGTATCCTCTTTTCTCAATCTCTCTATAGTTTTAACTGAGTGAATTACAGTTGTGTGATCTCTGTTAGAAAAAGATCTGCCTATCTCTGGTAATGATTTAGATGTTAGCATTTTAGCAAGGTAAATCGCAGTCTGCCTTGGTCTTACAAGATATCTTGATCTTCTTGGTGAGAGCATTTCATTTTTACTAATTTTATAAAATTTGCATACTATTGTCTGGATTATGTCAATATCCACTTTATTTTCAGTGAGATTTAGTAAATCTTTTAGAACTATTTTAACCTCCGATAAACTTGGAACTTTGTTATAAATCCTTGTGAATGAGACAATTCTATTTAGTGCTCCAACTAATTCTCTAATACTAGTTTTAATTTCTGTGCTTAAAAATTTTTGTATTTCCTCAGAAATCACTACTTGATTTGAATAAGATAATTTTAATTCTTCAGTTTTAGATTTAATAATTTTATATCTAAGCTCAAAATCAGGATTTTGTATATCTACAACTAAACCACCTGAAAACCTAGATTTTATTCTCTCTTGAATCCTAGTTAGTTTATTCGGTGGTCGATCTGCTGAAATTATTATTTGCGAATTTTTATCTAATAATGCATTGAAGGTATGAAAAAATTCTTCTTGCATCGCTTCTTTACCATTCATAAACTGAATATCATCGATTAATAAAATATCAGTATTTCTAAAATAATCTTTAAACTTTACCATTTCATTTGATTTTATAGACTTTACGAATTGATACATAAATCTTTCTGCTGATATAAACATAACTTTATTCTTTTCTTTCAATTCTAGACCAATAGCATTTAGTAAGTGTGTTTTACCCATTCCTACACCGCCATATAAATATAAAGGATTATAATGAGCTATATCTTTTGAAACTTTTTTTGATGCTTCAAATGCTAATTTGTTACTTTCTCCAGTTATAAAATTTTCGAAGTTTTTATTCGGATCTATTCTATTATATTGAAGATATGAGTCTTTTATAAATGAAACATTATCATTATTGGTTTCAATAGAATTTTGAGATGAAATATTTGTCTCACTGGTTTCAGTTTCATTGTTATTTTTTATTGTGAATTCAATCCTGATCAAATCTTTTTTATATTCTTTGATTGTTTGTAATATTTGGTCTAGATATCTGGATACTATCCAATCTCTTATAAATCTTGTTGATACTGAAAATAATATATAATTGTGAAATTCTTCAACTAATTCAATTTTTTTTATCCAACTTTCAAAAATATCGTTTCCTAACTTTTCTCTTAATTCTTTTTTAATATTTTGCCAATCAATTTTCTTTTCGAGTGCTTTTTTGTTTTGTAAATTATTTTTCATGAAAGAATTCCACTTAAGACTTATGAAAAATTATTGCAATAAGTTTATTTATAAAAATAAAAATAAATAAAATTTATGATTGAATAAATTTCTGATTGAATTTTTTTAAAATTACTATTGCAACCAAATGGGGTAAGTAATTTAAAATTTAAAATTTTGCCAAACCTATATATAGTAATTTTTTTAATTAATCATTTAGATGTAGTAATTAATAAGTAAATTGTACGTTAAAGTTGTATGCCAAAAAATTTTTATATATTAGAGGTTGTTACAAAGAATTAATTTTTTTTGTAATTCTCGAAACGTGCCTTGAGGCGTTTTGTCTTTTAATGACTCCAGTTTTCGCAATTGACATCAATTCAGAATTTAACTTGGGTAGAAATGCTAAAGCTTCTTTTTTATCCTTTTTTTCAATTATAGAGTTTATTTTTTTCAATGCATTCCTATAACGACTTTTTCTAGATCTATTAACTGCTGTTTGCCTTTTAATTTTTCTAGTACGTTTAATTGCTGATTTTGTATTCGCCATAAGCGTGAGTGTATATCTTCAGATAATGATTGGGTCAATACAATAATTGTTTATTTTTGACATAAATTACAAAAAAAACTAGACCTATTTGAAATAAATTTTTTAAGTACTGTTCCTCTGCAACTGTATTTTAAACATTTTTTATTTTCTCTTTGATAAACATTAAAATTTTTTTGAAATGAACCTTGGTCTCCACTTATATTAATAAAATCTCTGATACTTGATCCTCCTTTCTCAATTGCTTTCCTTAAAACCACTTTGGAGAAATGAGAAATTTTTTGACAGTCACTTATACTAAGTGAACTTACCTCTCTAGATGGTAAAATCTTACATAAAAACAATATTTCACTCGCATAAATATTGCCGATTCCTGAGACAAAACTTTGATCAATTAAAAAATTCTTAATATTTTTTTTTTTATTTTTAAAATAATTAAAAATATAGTTCTTATCAAACAAAGGGTCAAAAGGCTCTGGTCCGTATTTTTTAAAGATATTATTTAACTGTTCATCATTTTTAAAATAAGAAAAATAACCAAACCTCCTTGGATCATTGTAAATTAATTTAAGGTTATCAATTTTGATTTCTACATGGTTATGCTTTTTAGGTAACAATGGAGAATGATAAAAACTGGTATTAGTTATTGTATTTTTTTTTATAGATTTATTAATTAAATGAATAGTTCCTGACATTCCAAGATGTATCATTAAATAAGATTTGTCCTCAAATTTGAGTATTAAATGTTTTGAAAACCTATCTACTTTAATAATTTTTTTTTTTACAATATTTTTTTCAAAATTTCTTGGGATCTTAAACCTTAAATTTCTATTTTTTATTAAAATGTTTGTAATAATCTTTCCTGTAATACTCTTATTTAAAGATTGTTTGACAATTTCTACTTCTGGTAATTCAGGCATTTAATACTATATTAGTGTTTTAATATAATTTATATGCAACAAAATCTTCAAAATAAAGCAGGTCTCGTTGAAGGCGTATTTAATAAAGTATACGATAAATATGATTTGATGAATGATTTTATGTCATTTGGAATTCATAGAGTTTGGAAAAAAAACCTTATGAATTGGATGAATCCAACTAAAAACAAAAAATATTTAGATGTAGCTTGCGGCACTGGTGATTTAGGAAAATTATTTTTAGACTATACAGACAAGAATGGAGAAATTACATCTTCAGATTCGAACAAGAAGATGATCGAAAAAGGTAAAAAAAGATTAAGAAAGTATAAAAATATAAAATGGGTTATAGCAAATGCAGAAAAGTTGCCATTCGAGAATGATACTTTTGATTTTTATACAATAAGTTTTGGTTTAAGAAATACAAAAAATTTAGTTAAATCTTTATCAGAAGCATATAGGGTACTTAAACCTGGTGGAAGATATATGTGTTTAGAATTTTCAAAAATTCAAAATTCTAATTTAGAATTTTTTTACAAAAATTACTCTAAATTAATTCCTCACATAGGAAAAGCAGTAGTTGGTGATAAGGAACCTTATGAATATTTAACCAAGAGTATAGAAGAATTTGTTAATCAGGGGGAATTGATCGATTTAATGAGACAAAACAATTTTAAAAATTGTTCGTACAGAAATTTATCTGGCGGAATAGTAGCTATTCATTCTGGTTGGAAAATATAATGTTCAAAAGATTAATTACTTTATTTAAACTTGGAAGAAAACTCGCCAAATCTGATGCTTTGACAATTGTATCAAAATTTAATGAACCACCTTTACTAATAAGTATAATATTTAAATTACTATCCTTTTCTTTTACTAAAAAGGATATGTCGTTTGATAATTTAAGTGAAGGAGAAAAATTATCTAATTCATTAGCATCTATGGGTACAACATTTATTAAACTCGGCCAGTTTTTAGCTACAAGGCCTGACATAATAGGAGATAGATTATCAAAGGAACTAGAAAATTTACAAGATAAACTTCCACCTTTCTCACAATCCAAAGCTAAAGAAATGATTAAAAATGATTTAGGTGATGAATTATATAATTCAATAATTAATATTAGTGAACCAGTTGCAGCCGCATCTATTGCTCAAGTGCATAAAGCTCAAATTGACGATAATGGAGTTATTAAAGATGTAGCAATAAAAATATTAAGACCTGATATAAAAAAAATTTTTAACGAAGAAGTAGATGCTCTGATGCTTTTTGCTTATATCATTGAGTCATTAATCAAGAAAACTAAACGATTAAAGCTTGTTGAAGTAGTTTTTTTATTAAAAGAAATTACCAGTCTTGAGATGGATTTGAGATTTGAAGCGGCTGCAGCTAACGAATATGCAGAAAATACCAAAAATGACGTGGGTTTTGAGGTTCCAAAAATATATTGGGATTATACAAGTGAAAATATAATGACTCTTGATTGGATTAATGGTGTATCAATTAGAGAGACAGAAGAGCTAGAGAAAAGATCAATTGATACAAAAAAAATTGCCACTGATATAATACAACATTTCTTAAGACATGCTGTGAGAGATGGCTTTTTTCATGCAGATATGCACCAAGGAAATATTTTTGTAAATGAGAGTGGTCAAATTGTTCCGATAGATTTTGGTATTATGGGAAGGTTAGATAATGTTAGTAAAAGATTTTTAGCTGAGATTTTATTTGGTTTTATACAAAGAGATTATAAAAAAGTTGCAGAAGTACATCTTGCAGCGGGGCTAGTTCCAAATAATGTGCCTGTCAATGATCTTGCTCAAGCATTAAGATCAATTGGTGAACCAATTTTTGGACACTCTATAAAAAATATTTCAGGTGGAAAACTTTTAAAACAACTCTTTGATGTTACTGAAAAATTTAATATGCAAACCCAACCACAGTTACTAATGCTACAAAAAACGATGGTAGTAGTTGAAGGAGTTGCAAGAAGATTAAACCCTGAGACAAACATATGGGAAACATCCAAACCTGTTCTAGAAAAATGGCTAAAAGAAACTAAAGATCCGATAAATTCAATTAATGAAACGTTAAAAGACTCTGTGGAGGTATTAAAACGTCTTCCAAATTTACCTGAAGTAATGGATAAAGCAAACCAAGCTCTTAATTACCTTGCAAGTGGTCAAATACCCCAAAATTCGAACTCTTATAATGAATTAAATACTAAAAAAGAAGAAATGAAGTCATTTAGAAACCAGTCTATTATTGGCTTATTATCTCTTGTAATTTTAACCCTATTGGTATTTTAATTCTCCTCATGAAAAATAAAAAAATACTTCTAATCATATGTGGTGGTATATCTGCTTACAAAAGTTTAGAAGTTATAAGAGGTTTAAAAAAAAGAGAGGTAAGTATTAAAACAATACTTACAAAGAGTGGTAAAAACTTTGTTACACCTCTGTCTATTTCATCACTTTCGCAAGAAAAAGTATATGGAGACATATTCAGTGCAGAAAATGAAGCTGAAATGGATCATATTTCACTTTCTAGATGGGCAGATTTAATTTTAATTGTGCCTGCAACAGCAAATACAATATCAAAATTAAGTTATGGTTTAACCGACGACCTAGCTAGCACTGTCGTTTTAGCATCTGATAAACAAGTGTTTTTGGTCCCAGCTATGAATGTCAGAATGTGGGAACACAAATCAACTAAAGATAATTTATCAAAATTAAAAAATTACGGTTATAAGATAATTGGCCCTGAAATTGGGGATATGGCTTGTGGAGAGTATGGAAAAGGCAAAATGTCAGAACCTTCATATATATTAGAAACTATAGAAAATTATTTCAGGAATATTGAAAAAAATAAAAAATATAAGGCATTAGTTACAGCTGGACCTACTAAAGAGTTTATAGATCCAGTAAGATTTATAACTAATAAATCAAGTGGAAAACAAGGTTATGAAATAGCTAAATCATTAAGAGATAATGGTTTTGAAACAACACTTATTTCTGGAGAAACAAATTTAGACCGAGTTGAGGGTGTTAAATTTATTTCGGTTAACACTGCAGAAGAAATGTTTAGGGAAACTCTCAGCAATTTACCAGCTGATGTTGCTATTTTTAATGCTGCGGTAGCTGATTTCAAAGTTAAAGAGATTAATAGTGAAAAAATTAAAAAAAGTGAAAATTTAGATCTCAAGTTAGAAAAAAATATTGATATTTTATCAAACATATCAAATCATAATTCTCTTAGACCAAAAATTACAATTGGATTTGCAGCTGAGTCGCAAAATCTTGAGGTAAATTCAAAGAAAAAATTAGACCAAAAAAACTGTGATTGGATTATTGCAAATGATATTTCTGATAAAACAATAGGTTTTAACTCTGATGATAATGAAGTTTCTATATTTTATAAAAATAAAGAAAGTGAAAAATTATTAAAGAAGAAAAAATCTTTAATAGCATCTGAGATAGTGGATAGAGTTATCTCTGAGCTTAATTAAGAAATGGTAAAGGTTTTATTTAAGAGACTTAACCAAAAAGCAAAACTTCCTAGTTATAAAACTAGTGGATCTTCGGGTATGGATCTGATGGCATGTATAAATGAAGCTATAACAATCAAGCCAAATGAGTCGAAGTTGATACCAACAGGTATTGCAATTGCAATTCCTGAGAATACTGAGGTTCAAATTAGACCAAGATCTGGTCTTGCCGTAAAATCAAGTATTAGCGTACTAAATACACCAGGTACAATCGATAGTGATTATAGAGGAGAGCTAAAAATTATTTTATTTAACCATGGTAAAGACGAATTTACTGTCAATGATGGAGATAGAGTTGCTCAAATGGTTTTAATGCCTATTTTAAAAGTAGAAATTGAAGAAATAAATGAATTACCAGAGACAGTCAGAGGGTCTGGAGGATTTGGATCCACTGGTAAATAGTAAATGTTTAGTAACAAGGACCTAGAGAGATATTCAAGACAGATTATTTTAAAAAAAGTTGGAGTTTTAGGTCAAAAGAAAATTCTAAATGCTAAAGTTTTAGTTGTTGGGTGTGGTGGTTTAGGGACACCAGTTATTGATTTACTTTGTCGAGCAGGTATTGGTGAAATTGGTATGGTGGACCATGATAAAGTGAGTATATCAAATTTACACCGTCAAGTTATGTTCAATTCTGATGATATTGGAAAATATAAAGTTGATATTTTAAAAAAAAAAATTAATAAAATTAATAAAAAGATAATAGTAAATAAATATAGAGTTAAAGCAGAGGATAAAAATTTAGGAAAAATTCTGAAACAGTATGATGTTATTGTTGATGGCACTGATAATTTTAAAGCAAAATTTCTTTTAAATAAATTTTCGTTAAAGTATAAAAAAAAACTTATTATTGGAGCTATTAGTAAATTTGAGGGACATATTTTTACATTTGATTTTAGTTTAAAAAAAAGTCCTTGTTTGAAATGTTTCTACCAAGGGGAACCATCAGATGGAGTTTTAGATTGTGAAACAGATGGTATATTGGGATCAACAGCATTCATTTCAGGTAGCTTACAAGCTAATGAGGTTTTGAAGATAATTTTAAATGTTGGTAAAAATTTAAATTCCCATATTTTAATAATAGATTTATTAAATCTTATATTTAGAAAAGTATTGTTTAGAAAAAGAAAAGGATGTATATGCGAAAATATTTAATACTTTCATTTCTTTTTCTATTACCATTTTCATCGATTGCTCAAGAAAATAACTATTTTCTTATGTTAAAAAACAAAAAAGTAAATGTTAGATATGGTCCTAGCTTTGATTATCCTATTAAATATGTATATAGAAAAATTGAATTGCCTCTGAAAATAATCGATAAAAAAGAAAATTTCAGAAGAGTTATTGATCATAAAAAAAATAGTGGTTGGATCCATATTTCACAATTAAGAAATTCACATTCTATAATCACCGAATCTGTAAAAATTCTATTTAGAAAACCAACAAAATATTCAAAACCATTAGTGAAGTTGGGAAAGGGTCGTCTTTTAAAAGTTATTAAATGCGAAGAAAAATGGTGTAATATTAAAACAGGCGATTACTCAGGTTGGGTCATGAAAGATGATAATATTTGGGGTATAGTTAATTAAAGTCTGCAGAAAGAGCTTTAATGTTATCTTCAGAAAATTTAGTTGTGTGCGAATACTCTTTATGATCAATACCTACTTCAATTAGATTGCTACTGTCTTTGAATTTATCAACCTGATTATCTGAAAATTTGAAATGAATAAACTGAACTGAAGATGCTTTTCCATCATCTGAGGTTCTATCTACATCCATTTCTGGAACTGCATAAATCTTTTCATCTCCAACTTTAATAAATATATTATTTTCCACTCCACCTAACTTTCCAAGAAACTCAGCTCTTATAACTGGATTATCTATTTCAAACATCAAAGTAGCAACTAATTCTTTTCCATTAGGTATTAAAGGATTGTATGCAGCGAGTTCGTCTGCAACTTGTTCATCTCCACCCTTTTCAATGTAAAGCATTTCTTGAACTTGGGCTATCATTGTTTCATAACATTCAAAATAAAATGTTGCATAAGGCCCTAAAAGAACTCTTCTATTTTTTTTAAACTGAACTAATTCTTTTCTCATTTGTCTTCTAACCTTTGTGTATGCATCTAAAGGAAGAAGATCATCTTTTGTAATAATTTTTTGTTCTTTTGACATTCTATAATCCATAACTTTTTGAAACTATCTCAATTGGGTGCACAGCTTCATCATTAATAATATTTGTATCATCAGCTAACTGTTTAATATGTTTGCCAGCTAATGGACAATCAGAAGCCATATATTTATTATTTTTTCTTTTAACAGTGCTTGCGGTAGTTTTGCCCACTTTATTTGCTATGTCATGGGTTTCTTTCATAATACCAAAGGTTCCTCCATGACCAGCACATCTCTCAACAACATCTAATTTAATATTTGGAATTAATTTAAGCATATCTCTTGCCTTATTACCCATATTTTGTGCTCTAGCATGACAAGCATTATGAACTGTTACTCCTCCATCAATTTCTTTCAAACCATCAACTAAACCCTCTTTATTTGCAATATCCATAACATATTCATCAATATCGAGAGTATTTTGAGAAAGTTTTTTAATTATTCCATCATTTGGCATCAATAAAGGCCATTCAAACTTTAACATTAAACCACAACTTGCTGTTAAGGTTACTACTTTATAACCTTTTTCGATATATTTAATTAGTTCTCTAGAAACTAACTCTGCTTGCTTTGTAACTTGATCTAGATCTGCTTGTTCCAGATAAGGCATACCACAACAACCTGCATAAGAGTGCTCTACCTCAACATTATTATGAAGAAGAACTTTTAAAGCTGCTTCTCCAGTTTTTTTCTTATTAAAATTAACAAAACACGTGGAATATATTACAACTTTTCTCTCTTTATTTTTTGGTAAAATATTTTTTTTAAATTTTTGAAAATAATTTGCAAATGTTTCTTTATTATATTTTGGTAAAATAGCTCTTTTATCTATTCCAGTAAAAAATTCTAAAACTTTTCTAGCAAATTTATTTTTTACATTTGTAATCCAATTTATAAAAAAGCTAAAAAATATTCCTATTTTCGAATTTCGATCAATTTGAGTTAATTGGTTAGCAGTTTTTGATATATCGCCATTTTTTCTTTGAGCTGTTCTATATCTCAACATCAAATGTGGAAAATCTAAATCAAATTCGTGTGGTGGTACATAAGGACATTTAGTCATAAAACACATGTCACATAAAGTACAAGCATCTACAACAGGTTTAAACTTATCACTTGAAAGATCTGATACTTCACCTCCTTCGGTTTCATCGATGAAGTCAAATAATTTTGGAAAGCTATCACACAAATTAAAGCATCTTCTGCATCCATGACATATATCAAATACTCTTCTCATTTCTTGATCAATTTTTTCAGGATTTATAAAATCTGGATTCCTAAATTTTAAAGGGTGTCTTGTAGGTGCCTGTGTGCTGCCTTCTTTACTCATAGATTTTTTATAAATGTGGTTTTTGTGGACGAGAGGGGTTTCGTCCACAAATTTTGTTTAAGCGATGCTTTCTAAAGTCTTTTGAAATTTACCAGCGTGTGATTTTTCAGCTTTTGCTAAAGTCTCAAACCAGTCAGCTATTTCATCAAAACCTTCGTCTCTAGCTGTTTTAGCCATTCCCGGGTACATATCTGTGTACTCATGTGTTTCACCTTGAATTGCAGACTCAAGATTTGCTTTTGTTTCACCGATAGGCTTACCAGTTGCTGGATCACCAACTTCTTCAAGATATTCTAAGTGACCATGTGCGTGTCCGGTTTCACCTTCTGCAGTTGATCTGAATACTGCTGCTACATCGTTAAAACCTTCAACATCAGCTTTTTGAGCAAAATAAAGATATCTTCGATTTGCTTGGCTTTCACCAGCAAATGCTTCTTTTAAATTTTCCTCTGTTTTGCTTCCTTTTAATGACATATTTACTCCTACTGTTAATAATGATTCTAAAGTATGATCTATATAATCTTTATTAAATTTATGTCAACAGTTTAGAACTATTTTAATGTAATTTTTAAATTATTGAAATTATTGAATTATTTTTGAGATTGATTATCACTTACAATCTTAGCAATTACTTCGACTGATCTAATTTTCTTTCCCGGGATTTTTTTTCTAATGTTAATCTCATCAACATCATCTTGGTCTATATCAATTAATTTATTATCCTCCTCGTCAAAGAAATGGTGATGATGGGTAACATTAGTATCGTAATAGCTTTGTGATGAATTTAGAGGGATTTCTTTAAGATATCCTTTTTTAATGAATGCGTGCACAGTGTTATAAACTGTTGCCAAAGATACCTTAATATTTGCTTGATTTTCAATGATTTTAACCAATTCTTTAATTGTAAAATGAAAGGTTTTATCTGCATCAAATAATACCTCACAAATTTTTATTCTTTGTTTTGTAGGTCGAAGTCCTGATTTTCTCAGTTTATCTATATATTGCTCAGCGTAAGCCATTACTAATTATAATTATTCTAAAGAATATCTATATTATAATGTTGGTAAATCAAGTAATAAGATTACAAATTTATGAAAAAAAATTCCTTTAATTATGACGAATTAATAGGTTGTGCAAATGGTGAGCTTTTTGGCCCTGGTAACGCAAAATTACCATCTCCTCCAATGCTTATGTTTGACAGAATTACTGAAATTGATGAAAATAAGGGCGCTTTTGGCAAAGGATTAATGAAGGCTGAACTTGATATTAAAGATGATTTATGGTTTTTTGATTGTCACTTTAAAGAAGATCCAGTAATGCCAGGATGTTTAGGTCTAGATGCAATGTGGCAGTTGGTTGGATTTTACTTAGGTTGGCTTGGAAACCCAGGAAGAGGAAGAGCTTTAGGGGTAAGCACAGTAAAATTTACTGGAGAAGTTTTGAAGAATGTCAAAATGGCAACATACATAATTGATATGAAAAGAATATTAATTAAAGGCGAAACAACTGTGGGCTTAGCAAATGGAATTCTTATGGCAGATAATAAAAAAATTTACTCGGCTGATGGTCTAAAAGTAGGATTATTTAAATAATGAGAAGAGTAGTAATTACAGGTTTAGGAATTGTTTCCTGTTTAGGTAATAATCAAGAAGAAGTTCATCAATCTTTATTAAATTCTAAGTCAGGTATTTCTTTTTCAGAGGAATATAAAGAACATAATTTAAAAAGTCATATTCATGGAAAGCCAAATATAAAACTTGAAGATCATATAGATAGAAAAACCATTAGATTTATGGGTTCAGGATCAGCCTACAATTATATTGCCATGAAAGAAGCGATAGAAGACTCTGGATTGGAAGAAAGTGAAGTAAGTAATTTTAAAACAGGAATTGTTATGGGTTCAGGTGGACCTTCAATTGAAAATGTTATTTTAGCAGCAGATAAAACTAGAGCTAAGACTCCAAAATTAATGGGACCATTTATAGTTCCAAGAACAATGGCAAGCACTGCATCTGCAACACTTGCTGTGCCTTTTAAAATTAAAGGTACTAACTATACGATGAGTTCTGCTTGTGCAACAAGTGGTCACTGTATTGGAAATTCAATGGAATTAATTCAAATGGGTAAACAAGATATTGTATTTGCAGGTGGTAGTGAGGAAATACATTGGGCAATGACAGCTATGTTTGATGCAATGACTGCACTATCTTCAAAATATAATGATACGCCTGAAAAAGCCTCAAGAGCTTACGATAAAACTAGAGATGGTTTTGTAATTGCAGGAGGTGCAGGGGTGCTTGTTCTCGAAGAGTACGAACATGCAAAAGCGAGAGGAGCTAAAATATATGCAGAATTAACTGGTTATGGAGCAACTTCAGATGGATACGATATGGTAGCCCCATCTGGTGAAGGAGCAGTTAGATGTATGCAAATGGCAATGTCAACTTCAAAAAATAAAATAGATTATATTAATACTCATGGAACATCTACACCAGTTGGAGATATTACAGAATTAAATGCAGTGAAAGATACTTTTGGAAATGAAATTCCAAAAATAAGTTCAACCAAATCTTTGTCGGGTCATCCATTAGGAGCGGCTTCCGTTCACGAAGCTATATATTGTTTAATTATGATGAAAAACAATTTTATTACTGGATCAGCCAACATCAGTGAAATGGATGAAGAGGCTCAAAAGTTTCCAATCGTTGCTAAAACAGAAACAGAAGCAACTTTAAATACGGTTATGTCTAATAGTTTTGGTTTTGGTGGAACAAATGCAACATTAATTTTTGAGAAAGTTTAATTCATGTCTTTAATGAAAGGAAAAAAAGGACTAATAATGGGTGTTGCCAACGAAAGATCCATTGCGTGGGGTATTTCGCAAAAACTTGCTGAGGCAGGTGCAGAATTAGCTTTTACTTATTTGGGTGATGCTCTTAAAAAAAGAGTGGTACCTTTAGCAGAAAAACTCAATTCAAATGTTACTTTTAGTTGTGACGTTGAAAAAAAAGAGGAGGTAGTAAAACTATTTGAAGATATTAAATCCCAATGGGGCGAGATAGACTTTGTTGTACATGCAATCGCATTTTCAGATAAATCTGAATTATCCGGAGAATATTTAAATACTACAAGAGAAAATTTTCAAAGAAGTATGCTTATTTCATGCTTTTCGTTCACAGAAGTTGCAAGGGAAGCTTCCAAGGTTATGAAAGAGGGTGGTAGTATGATCACTCTAAGTTATGAGGCTAATAAAGCTATACCAAATTATAATGTCATGGGAGTTTGTAAAGCGGCATTAGAGTCTAGTGTAAAATATTTAGCACGTGATCTGGGAGCTAAAGGAATTAGAGTTAACGCAATAAGTGCTGGTCCGATTAAAACTTTAGCAGCATCTGCAATTGGAGATGCAAAATTTTTATATAAATGGAATGCTGATCACTCATTTTTAAAAAGAAATGTAGATAATTTAGATGTTGGAAACTCTGCACTATATCTTCTAAGCGATATGGCAGGTGGTGTGACTGGTGAAATTCACTATGTAGATGCTGGCTATAACAAAGTAGGAATGCCAGATCCTAAAAATATTTCTTAAATTTAATTATTATGCTTATATTAGTTTGGTTTGTAGTTTGTATAATATTTTTTATAGTACAACTAATTCTTGAAGGTTCTGGCCATGCATTAGAAGTTTTTGCCCTATTGACTGCAATAGCTTTATTCTTAATAAATAAATTAGGTAAAAAAAAAGTTAAATAAGATAAATTTATTGTGAGAAGAAATTTTTTAAAAATTGTAGCAACATCTTTATTGGGATTACTGATCCATCCTTTAAACTCTTTAGCTAACAACTTAGTTGGATTTAAAAAAAAATTGAAAAAAGATGAAAGTGAATACAATATAATAAATCCTGATCTTACTGAGGAACAGAAAATAATAATGTTTGAGGAAGGTACTGAGCGTGCTGGTACTAGTGAGTTAAACTATGAGAAAAGAAAAGGGTCATATCATTGTGCTAACTGTGGTGTAAAATTATTTGAGTCTACTGCTAAATTTGACAGTGGAACTGGTTGGCCCTCATTCACTGAGGCAATACCAGGAGCATTTGTAACAAAAGTTGACTATTCATTCGGCATGAAAAGAACAGAATATAGTTGTGCAAATTGCGGCGCTCATCACGGCCATGTTTTCAATGATGGTCCTGATGGAGGAAAAAGATATTGTAGCAATGGTCTATGCTTATTATTCGTGCCAGAAAGTTAAAAGCTATATAGCCGCTTGCTTAATAGATAGTTTTACTTTTCCTCTGTCAAATCCAATAACTTTTACTTTAACTTCGTCACCTTCTTTGACTACGTCAGTAACTTTGGCAACTCTTTTATCTGCAAGCTCTGAAATATGAACTAATCCGTCTTGTTTTCCTAAGAAATTTACAAAAGCACCAAATTCCATAATTTTCATAACTTTACCGTTATAAATCTTATTTAATTCAGCTTTAGCGGTAATATCTTTAATCATTTGCATCGCCACATTTCTAGACTCTTCATCTGGTGCTGCTACTGTTACTTCTCCAACATCATTCACATCAACTTTTGCTCCAGATTTTTCAACTATTTCTCTTATTGTTGCACCACCCTTACCAATTACTGCTGCGATATCTTTTTTATCAACTGTGATTTTTTCCATTTTTGGTGTGTGTTTACCGACATTATCTCTTGATTTAGAAAGAGCTTTATTCATTTCACCTAAAATATGAATTCTCCCATCTTTAGCTTGATTTAAAGCCTGCTCCATAATCTCAAATGTAATTCCAGTAATCTTAATATCCATCTGTAAAGATGTGATGCCATCTTTAGTTCCAGCAACTTTGAAATCCATGTCTCCTAGATGGTCTTCATCGCCAAGAATATCTGATAAGACCGTAAAATCATCACCTTCTTTAATTAAACCCATTGCAATTCCAGCTACAGGTTCTTTGATAGGAACTCCTGCATCCATAAGAGCAAGTGAAGTTCCACAAACAGTTGCCATTGATGAAGAACCGTTAGATTCAGTGATTTCCGATACAATCCTAAATGTATAGGGGAAACTTTCCTTTGATGGAAGTGACGAATTAATTGCTCTCCATGCTAGCTTTCCATGGCCTATCTCTCTTCTACCAGTTCCAATTCTACCAGTTTCACCAACTGAGAATGGAGGAAAGTTATAGTGCAACATAAATCTCTCTTTTTGTAAACCATCTAAACTCTCAATTCTTTGCTCATCATCTGAAGTTCCAAGTGTAGTCGTTACAATGGCTTGTGTTTCACCTCTCGTAAATAAAGCTGAACCATGAACTCTAGGTAAAATTCCAACTTCACACATAATTGGTCTTACGTCTGCTAGACCTCTTCCATCAATACGATTTTTGTTTTTTAGAATATCAGTTCTTACAATAGATTTTTCTAAATTTTTAAGTTGAGAATTTACATCTAAATCACTATATGATTCATTTTCCTCATATAACTTCTTAGCTTTTTCTGTAATTTCAGAAATTTGGTTTGATCTATCTTGCTTATCTCTTGTAGAGAAAGCTTTTTTCAAATCTTCAGTAAATTCCTCCCCTAATTTTTTTTTTATCTCAGAAAGATCTTTTTTCTCAACTGTCCACTCTGGTTTTCTGCATTCTTTCGCAAGATCTTCAATCATTTCTATTATTGGAACGAAACCTTCGTGTCCAAATTTAACAGCATTCAACATTTCTTCCTCTGTTAAACCATTTGCTTCAGACTCAACCATTAAAACAGCATCCTTAGTTCCTGCTACAACTAAATCTAGTTTAGATTTCTCTAATTCAGTTTTTGATGGATTAAGGACGTATTTTCCTTCAATAAAGCCAACTCTAGAAGCTCCAACGGGACCCATAAAAGGCATTCCTGAGATTGCTAAGGCTGCCGAAGATGCAATGATAGATAAAATATCTGCTTCATTCTCTTTATCGTAGGATATTACTGTTGGTAACAGTTGTACTTCGTTTTTAAATTCATCAGGAAATAAAGGTCTGATAGGTCTGTCAATTAATCTTGAAATTAGAGTTTCACTTTCTGTTGGTCTTGCCTCCCTTTTAAAATAACCACCTGGAATTTTACCAGCTGCATAATATTTTTCTTGATAATTTACAGACAATGGAAAGTAATCCATATCTGGGTTTACTTTTTTTGCACCAACAACCGTCGCTAAAACTACCGTTTCACCACATTGAGCTACAATGGCACCATCTGCTTGTCTTGCTATTTTTCCTGTCTCTAAACTAATTTTTTTTCCACTTACTTCTATTTCTTTTTTTACTATTTTAAACATTTACTTCCTAAGATTTAATTTTGTTAATACTACTTTATAAGACTCCATATTATTTTTTTTTAAATAGTCTAATAATTTTTTTCTTTTATTTACTGCTCTCAGAAGACCAACAGATGAATGCTTATCCTTCTTTGATTGCTTTATATGTTTTGATAAGCTTTCAATTTTTCCAGTCAATTGAGCAATCTGAACTTCTGAAGATCCAGTATCCTTTGCATGGATTTGGAGTTCTTTAACTTTTTCTTTCATTTTTTTCCTTTATTTATTTGTTTGTTTAATTAAATTTTCTATTTTTTCTGCATAATCGAAAGAATTATCTTTGACAAAAAAAAGTTTCGGTAAAAACTTCATAATAATTTTTTTAGATAAAGTTTTTCTAATCATAAAAGATGATATTTTTAATTTTTCTATTATTTCCTCTGAGTTTTTTCCTCCTAAAGGCATTACAAATATTTTAGCAGTTTTTAAATCTTGAGACATTCTTACCTCTGTAACTGTAATTTCTCTTGTAGATAAATTTGGAATTTTCGCCTCATCCCTTATGAATATTATTCCAAGTGTTTGCTTTATCATTTCTCCAACCCTAAGCTGACGTTGAGTAATTGGTTTTCCTAAATTTTTCATCTAAATAGTTCTCTCTGTAACTGTTGAGTTATAAACTTCTATAATATCTTTTTTTTGAAAATCAGTGAAATCTTTGAGAGTAATTCCACATTCTAAACCAGCAGAAACCTGTTTTGTTTGGTCTTTTTCTCTAAATATGGAGTTAATTTTTCCATTAAATATTATAGCCCCATCTCTGATAATCCTCGCACTAGAATTTTGTGTTATTTCTCCTTCAATTACTTTTGATCCCGCAACTTTACCGACCTTTGAAACTTTAAATATTTCAAGTATTTCAGCACTACCAATTATTTTTTCCTCTACATCTGGAGACAGTAATCCAGCCATTTTACCTTTGATAAAATCCAAAACTTCATAAATTATATTGAAAGAAGAAATTGAAATTTTCTCTTGCTCTGCTCTCTTTTTAGCTTCCTTACTAGGTTTTACATTGAATGCTATTATTACAGCCTGTGATGCCTTTGCTAAAGTTACATCTGTCTCTGTTACCATACCGATATCTGAAAGTAGTATTTTTGGTTTTACTTCGTCATGTTTAATTTGATCAACTGCATTTTTAATCGCCTCTGATGAACCATGAACGTCTGACTTTATAATTAAATTTAGTTCTTCTGAAATTGAATTTTGAAATGCAGAGTCCTGGGTAACAAAATTAAGAGGTATTTTATCATCTTTGGACTCTTGAACTCTAGCTTCACATAATGATTTGGCTTCTTTTTCGCTAGGTAAAACTATAAAGTCATCTCCAGATTTTGCGGCACCATTAATACCGATTATTTCAATTGGGGTTGATGGTTCAGCAATTTCAATATTTTTGCCATTATCATTGATTATTGCTCTTACTTTCCCCCACTTTAAACCACTAACGAAAAAATCTCCTTTTTTCAATGTACCTGCGGTGACTATAATATTGGCTACAGAACCTCTTCCAATATCAATTTTTGATTCTAAAACTATTCCTTTAGCATTTGTTTCAAAGTCTGTTTTTAAATCCAACAATTCCGCCTGTAAAACAATAGATTCAACGAGTTTATTTAAATTTTTTTTTGATTTAGTAGAAATTTCTACCATCAAAGTGTCACCTGAAAGTTCCTCAGCAATTAATTCATGCTCTAGTAATTGATTTTTTATTTTTTGTGGATCTGCTTCTGGTAAATCACATTTATTTATTGCAACAACAATTGGTACTTTAGCAGCCTTTGCATGTTTTATTGATTCAATTGTTTGGGGTTTAACGCCGTCATCTGCTGCAACAACTAATACAACTATATCTGTAAGTTTTGAACCTCTAGCTCTCATCTCTGTAAAAGCTGCGTGGCCTGGTGTATCTATGAAAGTAATCTTATTATTTTGGTAATTTATTTGATAAGCTCCAATATGTTGTGTAATACCTCCAAATTCTCCTGATACTACATTTGCTTTTCTTAAAACATCTAAGACTGAAGTTTTTCCATGATCAACATGACCCATAACAGTAACAATTGGTGCTCTGTTTTTAAGATTATCTGATTTAACCTCTTTTATCTTTTCAATTATTTCTTCTGCTTTTTTTTCCCTTACTGGGTTGTGACCAAATTCTTTAACTAAATATTCAGCTGTATCTGCATCTATAGTATGATTTATAGTTACAGTTACACCCATACCAAGAAGATGTTTAATAATACTACTAGACTGTTCGGCCATTCTATTTGCTAGCTCTCTGATTGTAATCAGTTCAGGAAGATTTATTTCCCTCCTAATTTGTCTAAAGTTATCTTCCTGTTCACTCTCATTTAAACTTCTATTTTCTTTTTGTTTAGCTCTTTTTAATGACGCCAAGCTTCTTGATTTTGTTTCAGTATGTTCTTCGTTTAAGGCTCTTGAAACAGTTAATTTTAATTCTCTTCTTTTTCCACCAATTTTACTAGATTTGTTTTCTTTTTGTGGTGACTCACCTTTTAATCTTCTAGTAGCTCTTTGCTCTGCTAACTTCCTTTTTTCGAAATCCGAAGAGGGTTGTGTAAAAGGTCGAGTTAAATTACTTGGTTTTGATGAAATATTGTTATTGAGCCTAAAACTGTTATTTTGTCTTGAAAATTGAGTTTTACCTGAAAACTTTGAAGTTTTTTTTTCAATAACAACTGTATTTTTAGATTTTGATTTAGCGTTTTCTATACTACTAAACGTTTTTTTTGAATTTCCTGATACAGATAACTTTAATTTTTTTTTCTCCATTTCTCATCTCTCAATCTTTATAAACTTTTTCTCTAGCTGTCATAACTAAGTTGTCAGCCTCTAATTTTGTAAGAGCAAAGTCTTCCAAATAACCTTTGATTTTTACTCTTTCTCCTTTAATAACATCATAAGTACCTGTCAATTCATCTGATGCTAAATCTGCTAGATCAGTTAAAGTTACAATCTTCTGCTCCCCTAATGTTACTAACATGCCTGGTGTTAGTCCCTCATGGTTTATCAAATCAGTCTCAAGCCCAAGATCTTTTATTCTGTTAGATATTTCCTCCTGATCTTTTTCATAAAACTCTTTTGCTCTTTCAACAAGTTCCTTTGCAGTATCCTCTTCTATTCCCTCAATTTTAATAAGTTCCTCTACCGTACTGTCTTTTATGTCATCAATCGATGAAAAACCCTCAGCTACTAAAAGCTGTCCTAAAGTCTCATCTAGTTCTAAGTTTTTTACAATATTGTCTGTTTTTTCTTTAAATTCTAGTTGTCTTCTCTCGGAGTCTTCCTGCTCAGTCATTATGTTAATTTCATAATTCAATAGTTTTGTAGCAAGTCTTACATTTTGTCCTCTTCTTCCTATTGCCTTGCTTAAATTTTCTTCAGTTAAAATTACATCTAATCTTTTTGAGTCCTTATCAACATTAACTCTCTGTACTTCAGCAGGTGATAATGCGTTAGCTACAACAATAGCTGGATCCTCTGACCAGTTAACAATATCTATTTTTTCTCCTTGTAGTTCATTTACTACAGCTTGTACTCTGCTCCCTCTCATTCCAACACATGCTCCTACCGGGTCCAATGATGTATCTATAGCTTTAACACAAATTTTTGCTCTACTACCTGGATCTCTTGATGAAGATTTAATTTCAATTAAACCATCATAAATTTCTGGGACTTCCTGAACAAATAACTTATCCATAAACTTTGGATGAGCTCTTGATAAAAAAATTTGTTGACCTCTTGGCTCTCTTCTTACATCTAAACAATACGCCTTAATCCTATCTCCTGCTTTGATATTTTCACGAGGTATCATTTCATTTTTTTGAATTATCGCCTCTGTTCTTCCTAGATCAACTATTACGTTTCCAAATTCTAATCTTTTTACAATTCCACTCAAGATCGTGTCTTTTTTGTCAATAAAATCATTAAATTGTCTTTCTCTTTCAGCTTCTCTTACATTAAAGCTTATAACTTGTTTTGCTGTTTGGGCTGCAATTCTTCCAAAATCAAATGATGGTAAAGGTTGGAGAACTTCATCTCCTATATTTTTGTCTTTATTTGAAGTATTTAATTTTACTGCATCATCAAGTGTAATTTCTAAATTTGAATTCTCAGGTTTATCAACTATTATAAGTTTTCTAAATATTCCTATATCTCCATTGTCTCTATTAATTTCTACTTTAATTTCATTTTCTGATCCAAATTTTGACTTTGCTGCTTTCGCAATACCTGTCTCCATAGATCCAATTATTAATTCCTTATCTATTGATTTTTCAAGGGCAACTGCCTCTGCTATCCTTAATAATTCAAGTTTGTCAGCTCTTCTATTTAACATAATTTTTTAACCAAAAAAAAATGGGCCTAAGCCCATTTGTGAAATCTCAACAATGTTCTAGAAATATAGTTATTTTTTATTGATTATCAACAATATTTAATTAACAAAAACTCCAGATTTATCTGTTTTTTCCCATGAAAATGAGCCATCTTTCTCAGGAATTCTTCCAAAGTGACCGTAGGCAGCAGTCTTTTCATAAATAGGTTTATTTAAACCTAGCATTTCTCTGATTCCTCTCGGGCTAAGATCAAAGTTTTCTTTAATAAGTTTTTCTACATGCAAATTCTTCTCTTCATCATTATCAAACAAATCAACATAAATTGACAGTGGTTTAGACACTCCAATAGCGTAAGCTAATTGAATTAGACATTTATCTGCAATTTTTGACGCTACAATATTCTTAGCTAAGTATCTTGATGCATAAGCAGCTGATCTGTCAACTTTTGTGGGATCTTTGCCAGAAAATGCACCTCCACCATGTGGTGCAGCTCCTCCATAAGTATCAACAATAATTTTTCTACCAGTTAAACCACTATCTCCATCAGGGCCACCAATTACAAAATTTCCAGTAGGATTAATATAAATCTCTTTTTCATCAAGACTTCCTAGTAAATTTTTAGGTATGGATCTCTCTATGTAAGGCATACAAAGTTCTTTTACTTGTGCCAAGTTAACATCCTTAGAGTGTTGTGTAGAGATAACTACTGAAGTTACTGCTGAAGGCACACCGTCCTTATATTCAATAGTAATTTGACTTTTTGAGTCAGGCTCAATTCCGTTTAACTTCCCAGATTTTCTATCTTCAGCCATCAATCTTAAAATTTTGTGAGAATAGTGAATTGGGGCAGGCATCAAAACATCTGTTTCATTACAAGCATAGCCAAACATAATCCCTTGGTCACCAGCGCCCTCATCTTTATTTCCTGCAGAGTCCACTCCCATTGCAATATCAGCTGATTGTGAGTGTAAATGAGTTTCAATTTTAGTTTGCTCCTTCCAAGAAAAACCATCTTGATCATAGCCAATATCTTTAATACAACCTCTTACTTTTGATATCAATTCATCTTCTTTAATCTCTGGTCCTCTTACTTCTCCTGCTAATACAACTTTGTTTGTTGTTGTTAAAGTTTCACAGGCAACTCTAGCTTGGGGTTCGGAACTTAAAAAACTATCCACAACCATATCTGAAATTCTGTCACAAACTTTATCTGGGTGTCCTTCTGACACTGACTCGCTAGTAAATAAAAAATTTTTTTTCATTTGTTCTCCCGTATTTTAAAAAAAAAAATTAAACTAATATAAATAAATAGAAAATAAAAGAAGATCTTATTACCATGAGAGCCAAAGATTGTTTTATTTGACTTTTTGAAAGACTGAATCTCAATAAATCCCTTATCGGTTGTTAAAATTTTCTCAATTACCTGTCCTTTAGGATTAATAAAGGCTGAAATCCCATTGTTTGATGAGCGGATGACTGGTTTGCCTTCCTCAATGGATCTAAAAATTGAGTGAGAGAAATGTTGATATGGACCAATGGAATTTCCAAACCAACCATCTTCGGAGATGTTTAATATAAAATCGTAATTTTTTTTACTGCTATTAATTTGACCAGAATAAATAATTTCATAACAAATGAGTGGAACAAAACTATAATTATTAAGTCTAATCAGGTCTCTTTGATTATCTGCTGAGAAAGATTGGTAACCTTGAGTGATTTTTTTAAATCCCAAATTACTTAATATATTTTCAAATGGTAAAAACTCTCCAAATGGTACCAATCTATTTTTGTAGTATCTTTGCAAAATATTAAGATCATTATTCA
>CACJUO010000015.1:0-17500 GCA_902596675.1 uncultured Pelagibacteraceae bacterium
TACTTGGAAAAACAAAAAATTATGGTCAAAAACTTAAATTTTTTAAAAAAAATAATTTTAAATTTTCAAAGTTCTTTAAAAATAATATTGTTAAAAGTGAGATCAAACAAAATTTAATTATTTTAATATATTATTATTCTGAATTTTTAGCGTCTCAAAAATTTGAGAAAATAATAAGCTTCGAGGGTGACACAGTAATTCATCAAATTATCAATTATTTAAAAAGAAATGATAGTCAATCAATTTGTTTTCAGTGGGGATCATTTACAACTGATAAAATAAAATATGGCTTCAAGCACATGTATTTTGACAAATATTTTGTATGGAGTGATTATTACAAAAAAAAATTTGAAATATATAATTTAAATACCAAATTTATTGTTACTGGCAATCCCTTAATAAATTATTCAAGCAATAACAAAAAATATCCGGTTTTTTTACTTAATCCTAAAGAAATAAGTATATCAACTGAGGAGGAAAATGTACTAAAAGATTTAATTCGATATTATATAAAACAATGTAATAAAAAAGTTATTCTTAGATACCATCCGTCAGATGACGAATACAAAAGATTTGTAGAAAATTTAGATGAAAAAAAAATAAACTTCCATAATCCTTACAAATTTGATCTTAATTATACTCTATCCAAAGGGAATATATATTTTTCAATAAAATCTAGCAGTTTAGTAGAGGCAACGAATTACAAATCCTTAGTATTTTCAGTTGCTAGAGAAGTAGAATATTTAGAACCTTTTTTTAAAATATTAAAAAAGAATAAATTAAATTATCATAATGTTAAGCCAATTATAAAAAGAATTAACGATTTAAGTAAAAATAAAAAAAATATGAAAAAAACAATAAAAGTAATTAATTCTCTCGCAGAAATGCATACTAAATATAATGGCACTAAATCTTTAAGTATAATTAAAAAAAACATCGATTAATGAAAAAATTTATTAGAATTATACCAAAACTAGATATTAAAAATGGACTTTTGATAAAAGGAATAAATTTAGAAGGGCTTAGAGTGCTTGGAGAGCCTTTTAATTTTTCAAGTTATTACGCTAAAGATGGAGCTGATGAAATACTATATGTTGATAATGTTGCAACATTGTATGGAACCAATAATTTAAAAAAGTTCATATCTAAAACAGCAAATAATATATTTATACCTTTAAGTGTAGGAGGGGGAATTAAATCGATAGATGAGATATCATCAATACTTGAAAGTGGAGCAGATAAGGTATCAATAAATTCAGCATTAATCGATAATCCAAAAAAAATTAAAAAATTTTCAAATTATTTTGGATCCTCAACAATAATATCAAATGTAGAAATATTAAATTATGAAGGTAAACAATTTCTAACAAAATCTAATGGAAGAGATATAGTTTCAATTAATCCTTATGATTGGATAAAAAAGGTTCAAGACTTGGGTGCAGGAGAAATATTTCTAACATCGGTAAATGCTGAAGGTCTTAAAATGGGTTTTGATTTGAATGTGATAGAAAAAGTTTCCAAAATTTGTAAAGTACCATTAGTAGTTCATGGTGGAGCAGGAAATTACCAACATGTATATAAATTATTAAAATCTGTAGATGTCGATGGAGTTTCGATTGCAAGTATGTTTCATTATAGTACTTTCAATAAATTTAAAAAAAAAAAAATTAAGATTGGTAACCACGAATTCATAAATAAATCAAAAAATGTGAATAAACATAATTTTTCTATTAAGAAATTAAAGCTTTATCTAAAAAAAAACAATATATCAGTAAGAGTATAATATGGTTATTAAAGTTGGCATAATTGATTATAAATGTAATAATTTATTTAGTATCTCTCAGGCGTGTAAGGAAGTTGGGTTTAAAACTGATATTATTGCTATAAATCAAAAATTAGATAATTATAATATTATAATATTACCCGGCGTAGGTAGTTATCAAATTGCATCACGTTATTTAAAAAAAAATAGTTTTGATCAAAGAATATTTGAATTTATAAGTAAAAAAGACAAATTATTATTTGGAATATGTTTAGGTATGCAACTTTTTTTTGAAAAAAGTTATGAGAATGGAATTCACAAAGGATTGGGAGTGATTAAGGGTGAAGTTAAGAAAATTAAAGAAAATAAAAATTTAAAAGTTCCAAATATAGGATGGATGAAAATTCAATCCAATAATAAGAAAAATTTCATATCAAATGTTAATTTAAAGCAAAGCTATTATTTTGTTCACTCCTATGAATGTGTACCTAAAAATAAAAGTTTAATTAATACATTTACTAAAATAAAAAACTATAAATTCTGCTCATCAATAAGAGATGGAAACATTTTAGGATGTCAATTTCACCCAGAAAAAAGTGGTAAATACGGTATTAAAATATTGAAAGACTTAAAAAAAATTGTATGAAAAAACTTAAAGCATTTTATGGATTACCGAAAAAAGTTAAATTTTGTAAAAAATGTTGCATTTCTAATCAAAGACCAAACTCATCAATAGAATTTTTACACAATAGAAAATCTAAAAAAAAAACTATTTCAATAGATAAAAAAGGTATCTCTGATGCATGGAAATTTTCTAGAGTAAAAAATAAAATAGATTTTAAAAAGAGAGAAGAGGCTCTTTTATTACTTTTAAATAAATATAGGAGTAATAAAAAAAATGTTTATGATTGTATTGTACCTGGCAGTGGAGGTAAAGATAGTTGCTTTGCTGCGCATGTGTTAAAGTTTAAATACGGAATGAATCCTCTTACAGTTACTTGGCCTCCAATACTATATACGAAGTATGGCTACAACAATTATTTAAATTGGATTAATTCAGGAAATTTTGAAAATATTGCTGGACAGAGAAATGAAGAACTTATGAGATTATTGACAAGGAAAGCTATAAAAAATATTTTTCATCCATTTCAAACTTTCATTTTAGGTCAAAAAATTTTTCCAATTAAAGTTGCTCTTAAATATAAAATTCCGCTTGTTTTTTATGGAGAAAATGAAGCAGAATATGGCAACCCAATTGCAGACAACACTAAATCTTTAAGAAGTAAATCTTTTTTTACACATAAAAATATTAAAGAATTTTATCTTGGTGGTGAGAAACTTGATAGATTAATTAAAGACAATAATTTTAATATTAAAGATTATGAAGTTTTTTTACCACCATCTGAAAAAGAGTTTTATAATTCTCAAATAGAGGTTCATTATTTAGGGTATTATTTGAAATGGGTGCCACAAGAAACCTTTTATTATAGTGTAGAAAATTGTGGTTTTAGGCCAAGACCCTTCAGAACAGAGGGAACTTATAGCAAATATAACAGTATTGATGATAAAATAGATGACTTACATTATTATACAACATTTATAAAATTTGGTATTGGAAGAGCAACATATGATGCCTCTCAAGAGATTAGAAATGATCACTTAACCATTGGAGAAGCAAAAAAATTAATTAAAAAATATGATGGCGAAAGACCAAAAAGATATTTGAAAGATATTTTGAACTATTTAGAAATAAAAAAATCTGAATTTGAAAAACTTGAAAATCAATTTAGATCACCACATCTTTGGAAATGGACTAGAAATGAATGGAAATTAAGACATACTGTAAACAATGACGGGACAGATGATTAAAATAAATTAACTCTTAACATTTCGCTTATTGGAAAAAAATCTAGCAATTTTTAAATCATAATCTTCATCTATATCAATACCAGATATACTATTCACTATTACTGTATCAATTTTTCCTTCTAACATTCTTTTGGATTTAAGAATATATTTTGGAGTAGTTATGTAAAAAGAAGCAACTATATTATATATAGATGGTGCGTTTTGAGATCTGTAGAAATATTTTGTTGGGTCATATAAATCGTAAAATTTATTCTTTTTTTCAATCATATTAAAGGCAGGATGATTTTTTGTTTTTGTGGTGGATAATAAAATATCTGGTTTATTTTTTTTAAATTTTTTTATTCCAGTTTCTACATCACCAATCTTTCTCAATGGACAAGTTACTGGCAGACACAAGAAAATATAATCATAGCCTAATTGTTTATAAACTTTTTTAATTGCATGTTTCCATGATAACCATTCATAAGAATTGTCTGAAGTTAATTTTTTTGGCCTATCAATAACTTTACAGTTTTTTTTTTTAGCAATTTTTTTAATTCTTTCGTCATCAGTTGAAATTAATATTTCTTTTACATTTGAAATTTTTTTTGCTTGATCTATTGTAATTTCAATTAAACTTTTATTATTAATTTTTTTTAGATTTTTATTGACTATTCTTTTTGAATTTTTTCTGACAAATATAAAAATAATTGGTCTAGTAACTTTTTTTTTTTTGAATTTCATTTAATTACTTTTCCAGCTTTTATAAAACTATTATCATCAATTTTAGTTTTTTGAACTATCGTGCTATTTGAACCAATAAAAGTATTTGGACCAATATAGGCACCTCCTAAGACTACAGCTCCAGGGGCTATATGACAATTATTTCCAATTTCAGTATCATGCTCAATAATCGCTCCAGTATTTATTATGCAGTTTTCCCCAATCTTTGTATCTGGACCAATTATAGATTTATTCAAGATATGTGTTCCATTACCAATTATTGAACTTTTGCTTATTATTGCTGTTTTGCTTATAACATTTTCGAAATTAATCTTTAGTTTCAAATACCTTTTTATAATCTTTAGCCTTTTTCTCATATTATATGAACTCCCAATACCTAAATAATGATAATTTTTTTAATAAGTTTCATATTTAAAATCTTTTTCATAAATAAAATCATACTTATTAAAAAAATTATCATTATTTTTTTTATTAGAAATTATTGTATCAATTTTAATTTTGTTATTTATTAGGATATCTATAATAACTTTTGCATGTCCTCCTGCACCAACTAAATAAGTAGTTTTTTTTTTTGTCATTTAGGAATTTTACTACTAATTTTTAATTTAATCAGTTATTTTAATTTATGATTTTAAATAAAAAAAAATTATTTTTGATAGCCGAAATTGGTATAAATCATAATGGATCATTAAAAATAGCAAAAAAACTTATTTATCATGCATCTAAAGCTGGTTTCAATGCTGTTAAATTTCAAACTTATAAAACAGAAAATTTAATAGATAGAAAGACTCCAGTTGCTTATTACCAGAAAGAAAAAGAAAAAAAACAATTTGACCTTTTAAAGAAATATGAATTTACATTTAGTCAATTTCTTCAATTGAAAAAATATTGTAAAAAAAAAAAAATATTGTTCATATCAACACCATTTGACAATGAAAGTGCGTTATTTCTTAATAAAATTAATGTGCAAATATTTAAAGTATCCTCCGCTGACTTGGATAATTTTCACTTATTAAGTCAAATAAAAAAATTTAATAAGCATATTATTTTATCAACTGGGATGGCTGATGCCTTAAAATTAAAAAAAACTCTTAAATTTCTTAAATTGAAAAAGAATAGAATTACAATATTACATTGTATTTCTAATTATCCTGTGATTTTAAGAGATACCGAATTAGGTTTTATAAATGAAATAAAAAAAACTAAATATAATTACGGCCTTTCTGACCATACAGTTGGAAATGAACAAGCTATCGCGGCAATCGCTATGGGAGCTAAAGTAATTGAAAAACATATCACTTTAGATAAAAAAATGTCTGGTCCTGATCACAAATGCTCACTTGAAGTAAAAAATTTTAAAAATTTTATAAAAACTACATCCGATATTTTTATATCAATTAAAAACTCAAAAAAAAAAATGAATTCTTATGAAAAAAAAATACTTGAAGTTACCCAGCGAAGATTATTTTGCAAAAATAAAATAAAGAAAAATAATGAAATAAAAATGTCTGATATAATTGCTTTAAGATCTACAAATAAGAAAATACTTAAAATAGATGAAATATTTAAAATTATTGGAAAGAAATCAAAAAAAAATTATGAAAAAGGAAGTTTTTTTACGAAAAATGATATTTAAAAAAATTTTAATCCCCACTGTTGCCAGATCAGATTTTGGGATAATGAAAAATATTATTAAAACATTTTATAACGACAAATTTATTGAAACAAAACTTTTAGTGGTTGGAAGTCATTTTTCAAAAATATTTGGTTCTACTGTTAGTGAAATTAAAAATGAAGGTATTATTAATTTTCACAAAATTTCTTATGATATAAAAAAATCAAAATTTGATAGAACTTTGTTATATATTTCAGATTTAATGCGTAAGTTAAATAATTATCTTAAAACTAGAAAATACGATTATTGCATTATATTAGGTGATCGATATGAAATGCTTGCAATAGCGATAGCTTGCAAATTATTTAAAATTAAGATTATCCACTTTTGTGGTGGTAGTATAACAAAAGGTGCTTTGGATGAGTATTATAGAAATTGTATCACAAAACTTTCAGACTATCACTTTGTTGAGACCAAATATCATTATAATAATCTCATAAAATATAATGGAGTTGAAAGAAAAAATATTTTTTTATATGGCGCTCCAGCGTTAGAAAACATTAAAAGTTTAAGTTTTTTAGATAAAAATTCTTTAATAAAAAAAATAAATTTAAAAAAATTTAATAACAAAATAGCTATATTTACATATCATTCTGAAACAACACTTTCAAAAAAAGAAAACATTAATCAATTAAATGAAATATTAAGTTTTCTAAAAATAATAATTAAACAGTTTAATTATAAAATAATTGTTACCTCTCCAAATGCTGATTCATATTATGAACAAATTATTCAATTAAAGATCAATTTTTGTAAAGAAAATTCAAATGCGGTGTACATTTCTCACTTGGGAATAAACAATTACTACAATCTTATGAAAATTTCAGATGTCATGATTGGCAATAGTTCAAGTGGTATAATAGAGGCAAAAACGTTCAATTTACCAGTTTTAAACTGTGGTAATAGACAGTTTGGAAGATATTGTAGCAATAATGTAATCACTTCTGAAATAAAATTGAAAAAATTAATTAAGAATTTTAGTTTATTAACTAGTGTAAAATATAAAAAAAAAATTAAAAGAAGTAAAAATTTATACGAACTAAAAATGAATTCAAAATTATTTTTAAAATTTATTAAAAAAATTTAATATTTTTAATTATATTTTGTTAAAAAGTTTAGATATTTTTTTTATTGTGGAGAGGTTAAGACTTGTGCCAGATGGTAATGTTAAGATTTTATCCCATATATAATTAGTATTTTTCATATTTGTTTTTAATGATTTTTTGTATATTTTTTGCAGGTGCAGAGGTTTCCAAAATACTTTAGCTTCAATTTTTTTTTTTAAAAAAATTTTAATATACTTTTGCAAAACTTTATTATCATCAAATATTACACCTGAAAACCAATGTGTACTTTGACACTTTGTATTTGAGGGAAAAAATCTAAAATTTTTTTTAATACTTAAATTTTTTTTATAAAAATCATATATAAATCTTTTTTTTTTCATTAAATTGTTTATATTTTCTAATTGTGCTAATCCCACAGCTGCATTTATGTTGGCCATTCTATAATTAAAACCAAAATCATTATATTCATATGAACTTTTTGCTCTTGCGTTAGATGAATAATACTTAACTAAAGCTATTGTCTTTTTATTATTACTCAAGACAGCTCCTCCAGCACCTGTCGTAGCAATCTTATTGCCATTAAAAGAAACAATAGATGTCAAGTTTTTAAATTCTCCGATATTTTTTTTAAGATAACTAGAACCTATTGCACATGCAGCATCTGCAATTAATTTTAAATTATATTTTTTTACAATTGAAAATAATCTAGTCATATCTAGCATTAAACCAAAACTATAGACTACTATTATTGCAGATACTTTTGCTTTTGTTTTTTTATGAAATGTAAAACCTTCTCTAAAAAATGTGTCTTTTTTCAAAGTTTTTTCTAATAAATCTAGATCTAAATTTAAATCTTTCAAAGAAATATCAACAAACCATGGCCTTGCATTAATATTATTTATTGCATTTATTGTAGCAACAAAAGTAAAAGATGGTGCAATTACTATCTCATTACTTTTTATGTTATTTGCGATAAGGGCTACATGTAAAGCAGAGGATCCTGAGCTGACAACTGTAGAGTATTTTGATTTAGTTATTGAACATATTTTTTTTTCAAATTTATTTAAAAAAGATCCAACAGAAATTTGTTTTTTTTTTATACATTCATTTAAGTATTTTACCTCATTTTTAGCAATCGATGGCTCATTTAGAAAAATCTGATATTTCATATCAAAGATATTTTTTGTACCACAAAAAGGTTTTGTTTAAAGCTGTATTTAGACTAGTATTAGGCATCTTCTTAATTTCTTTTTTAATTAAAGTAATATCAGGACATCTTTTTATTGGTGAGTGATCAAAAATTTTTTTTTCAGTTTTTATATTTTTATTTTCAAAAAATAATTTATTAATTTTTTTTGCCAATTCTAGTATCGTAATCACTGGTTTTTGTTGTCCAACATTATAAACAGTATTTTTATTTTTATTAACTATTAAAAAAAATATTATCTCTACAGCATCATCTATGTAACAAAAAGTTCTTTGATGATGACCGTTTTTTAAAATAAATTTTTTTTTTTTATTATTAAGTTTACTCAAAAGTTCAGGAATTACATGAGATTTACCCATTCTTGGACCAAAAAAATTATGTGGCCTTATAATTAAAATTGGTAATTGGGATTGGAAACACATCATTTCTCCATAAATTTTAGAGATCATATATGTTTGTCTTTTATTTTTAAATTCAACTAAAGATATTAAATTATTTTCTTTAGTAGGAAATTTAATCAAATTATTTTTTAAAGATCCTGCGTAAATTTCTGAGGTAGAAAAGAATATAAATTTTTTTAATCTTTTTTGTTTCTTGGCTATTTGTAATGCAAAATGATTTATTAAAGCATTTTTATACATTACATCGTATGAATTATTAATTACATTATCTACACCTACAATTGCAGCTAAATTTACTATAAATGAATAATCATTATTTAATTTTTTTTTTAAATTATTAAAATTTAAAATGTCTCCTTTTATAAAATTATAGTTTTTATTCTTCCTTAAATCTTTGATTTCTATATCTGTATGTTTTCTGCTTAAGTTATCTAAAACAAAGACCTTATATTTTTTTTTTAAAAACTTTTTGCTTAGATGATAACCAATAAAACCTGCACCTCCGATTATTAAAACTTTTTTCATTAAAAATTACCTAACTGTTTAAATCTATATTTTTTTTTTTTTAAATTATTAATTTGTTTTGAGGACAAACAATTATTTAAATCATAAAAAATTGTTTTTTTTGAAAATAATTTATCTAATTTTAAAAATTTAAATTTAGTATGAGGGACTGCAAATATAACTATATCATACTCATCTTCAATATTGATTTCATTAAAAATATTTTCTTTTTTTTCTTCCCAATAATCGACAAATGGATCAACACATCTAACCAAAGCCTGTTTTTTTTTTAAAAAATCAAACAAACTTGAAGATGGTGACTGCCTAGTATCGCCAACATCGCTTTTGTAAGCTACGCCCATAAGTAAAATTTTTTTTTTTTTAATTTTTTTTATATCTTGACTTAATTTTTTAATCGTAAATTTAGGCATCAAATTATTGATTTGAACTGACATGTTAGAAAATTTTAATTTTAGATCTTTTTTAAAAATATTATTTACTGAATATTGAGCAAAAAGTGGGTCTTTTGTTAAACAGTATCCTCCAACGCCTAAACCAGGATATCTTATATTTGAATGTGTAGATCTCATTCTAATTGCATCAATTGCTGAATTTAAATTTATATTTCCAATTTCTGAAAACTTTGTCCATTCATCAATAAATGCAATATTTACTGCTCTATATGTATTTTCTAGAATCTTAGCTGTTTCAACAGTTCTAATATTTTCTAAGCAAGTAAGTGGATATTTTTTAGTATCAATAATCTTACTTAAAAATTCTTTACATTTTTTCTTAGCTTCTAAATTGATGCCAGAATAAACTCTATAGTTTGAAATTAAAGAGTTTAAATAATTTGTTCCAGGCATTACTCTTTCATACGAATAAGATAATAATAAATTTTTTCTGAATTTTTTTATTATAGGTAGAACTACTTTTTCACTGAAACCTGGGGGTAAAGTTGACTCTAAAATAATTAATGTTTTTTTTTGTGCCCTCCTACCAATTAAATAAATTAAATTTTTAAAATTTTGTAAATCTTTTTTTCTTTTTTTTTTATTTGCAACATCAATATTTATACTTATAACCAGAATCTTACATTTAGTTATTATTTTATCATCGATAGTAGCTAAGAAGTTACCTGACTGAATAATCTTTTTAAATTCTTTATTTAAGAACTGATCATTACTTTTGAATGGTAACTTACCTTTGTTTAATCTTTTAACATTTTTTAGTCCATGTTCATTTTTTGAGTCTAATCCATACACTTTAAATATTTTTTTATTATTTTTTTTTACTCTTGCACAAGCTACAGACATAACGGATCCTACGAAACCTTGACCGATGATACATATATTTTTCATAATGCTAAAAACTACAATAGGTAATATTCTCACTCATTCGAGAGTTAAAATATTTATATCCAATTACATATTTGCTTAACGCCATTCGATTTAAATTAAACTTTTCAAAAAAAGATTTTATATGTATGGGCAACTCATTGCTAAATTTCAATTCTAAAATAACTTCATTATTATTTAATAAAGGTACATAATGGTCAATATCATTACATAAAAATTTTTTTGTTTGATTTGATGATTTTAAATCAGTGTCAAAAGTTATTCTCGTGTCAGAAAATTCATCTATAAATGCCTCCCTATTATAACTTATAAGCATTGCTGGTTTAAGATTATACAACAAAATATGATTTTTAATCTCATTATTTATTTGCGTTTTAGTTCTATAATTTATAAATTTACCTTTTATCATCTCATTTAGATCTTCTTTTTGTATTCTATAAACACTTTTTTTTGAGGTCATATTTTCCTTCTTTTTTAATTCTATATTAATTGAATTAAAATTTTGGTTATAATATCTAGCTCTTAATTTAAATCTAAAATATTCGCCTGAAATTTTTTCATAAAAAGAATTAATTTGAAAATTATCGAAATATAAACTTTTTACGTTGTATGGCTTATCTAATGAGTTGGAATCCCTTTTAAAAAAATTATACAAAAATTTTTTAATTAAAAAATAATCTTTATAATTAATTAAATATTTTATTTCTTGTCTAGATGGCATTTAATTTAAATTAATAATTCTTGGCTCATTATAATGCTTTTTCTTGATATAGGTTGTAGTGTTTGTTTTATTTTTAATAAATACATTTTTTTTTAATTTTGCAATTGATCCATCTTTAACAGCTATTCCTATAAAATTTCCATCAAAATTATTATTAAGAATATTAATTTTTGAATTTTCTCCAACGCTAAGTCCTTTATCTAAATTTAACGTAAAAGTATTATTTGTTATTGTTAAATTTGAACCAGATAAATCTAAACCATCTCCTTCATCTGAGAATGAATTGCCAACAAAATAATTTCCCATAAATTCACCCTCGCAGAAATCACAATCAAATTGATCAAAATTATTATTTGCAAAAGTTGAATTTAGTACTTTAACATCAGAATTTTTGACATTTATTCCATCATCAGAAATACAGTTTGTAAATAAACTCTCATTGATTTTGATTGAACTAAAATTAAATAAATTAAATTGGCCTGTGGTATTGATCCCTAGTAAATTTTTTTCACTTCCTCCATCTATAATTAAATTATTTAAATTAGCCTTGTATTTATTCGCACCAAGCAAAATCAATGCACCGAAGTTTAGATTTTTTTCTTTATTTTGAAAAATAATTTTGTTTTTATTTGTTCCTTCCATATAAATGTTTCCTTTAAAAAATAAAGAAACACCTTTACCTAATCTTATTATTGTACCTTCCTCTATATAAATATTTTTTTTAGAAAAAAATAAATCTTTTGTAATGACGTAAGATCCTTTTTTAATTATAAAATTTTCCTCTGAATTTTCATAGTTTATTTCATTGTCATTTAAATAATCAATTGATTTTAAAAAAAATTGTTTTAAATCAAAATCTTGGGAGATTTTTTTGTTCTTATAAATTTTTTCGTTATCTATCATTTTATTAGTTGTTTTATTTTTGAATAAAAGAGTTTTTATATTAGGTCTTTCGAAATTAAAATACTGATATTCATAATTTTCTTTTCCTCTTTTAGAAACATTAATAATATCTTTAATTGGGCTTAAGATATATTTTTTTTCAAATTGTTTTATTTCTTCATTGTAATCAATATAACCTATTATTTCAGTTGGGAAAAAAGAGTCATTTAAAAATTTATAATTGTTATTTTGATCCACTTGGATATAAATTTTTGTATAATTTAAATAATTTAAAAAAACATTTAAATTATTATTTAGAATCTCTAAACTTTTTTTTAAATTATAATTATATTCTGTAATGGGTAACGATGCATGTATATATTCATTGTATGTCTCATCATATAAAAGTTTTAATTCTTTGATCATATAATCTCGATTTTTGACCAATTTTAAAAGTTCTTTATCTCTTAATGTTTGAAAATTTCTATCACTTAAAAGAATTTTAAATAAATCTAAATATTCTACATCATGAAATTGATTAAATATTTCATAATTGAAGTCTGCCACTTCATCATAATTATTAATTTTATTAAAATCAGCTGCCTCATACCTGAAATAAATTTTAAATTTTCCAGTTGTGTGATCATAAATATATCTGGCATCTGCTGCACTCTCAAAATTATAAACTAAATAACTAAAAGCTAAATATTTAGCTAGATATTCTAAATCAACCAAATTTTTTATTTTCTCTAGATCATTATTTCTTATTGATCTAAGTAAAACTTCAAATCTACCTAGGGCTATTTGATTAAGTTTATCATCAGGACCATCTGCTTTATAGTAATTTGAAAACAACGTAATATCTATGTTGTCACCTATATATTTGTTATCAAAATCATCTATCGCTCTTATTAATGTATAATTAGTTAATTCAAAATCTCTTTCAAAGAGGTAATGTTTACCAAGACTTTCCTCAATAAAATAAAGACCTTTATTTATTCCATTAATAAATAAAACGCTTGGTGATAATTTTTGTGACATTAAGCCAAATTTTTTTGCCATCGAATTAATTGCTACTGTCGATAAAGATAATTCATCTCTATAATCTAATAAATTATATTGCCTCATTAATTTAAAATAGTTATCTTTTTTTGAATGTTTGATTTTGTAATGAGATCCACCTTTTTTTATTGTTGTAGTGGCTGCACCATGTATTTTTAATTCAACGTTATACTTTTGATTATTATGTATAACATCAACATTATACCAATTTTTACTCTCATTATCCATCCAGGTTAATTTTTTAAATATATTTATTTCATTGTTAATTTTATTTAATGTTGAATTGGTTATTTTTAAATCAAATTTCTCAAAATCATCTATAAAAATTTTCTTAATTGCTGAGTAGAAATCAATGTTATTAATAACCTTATAATCTATAAATTGTACAATATTTTGCCTATTAATAATTTTATTTTCATAATAAGTAATTTTTTTTCGTAAATCGTAATCGAAAGATATAAATATTAATGTGGTTAAAAAAATAAAAAAAAATATAAATATTACTCTTAATAAATTTACTCTAAACATTTATAGCTTCACTAATCTAAAATACTTGATGATCTTGAAAGCATTGAAATTTGTGAAATAGAGCTAAAATTACTCTCTAATTTTGAAATAAGAATATTTTCAGTCTCTCCTCCTTTAACTATTATATCGATCATCAAACTACTTGAACCATCTTTGTTGTAAATGCTAGAGTCAACTCTAAATTTTCTTGTAAAATTTTCTAATAATTTAAAAAGTTGATCCAAATCAGCAGATGCAATTGTTATACTCAAAACTTTATTAAAAGACTGATAAATATAAAATTTTGATAAAAAAATTATTAAACTTACAAAAATTGATCCAAAAATTGAAATTTTAAAAGCTGCAACTCCGTTAGCTATTCCAGCAGAAACACTCCAAAATAAAAAAGATACATCTACAGGATCTTTTAAAGCTGTTCTAAATCTGATTATAGACAATGCACCAACCATACCTAAAGAAAGGGCTAAATTTCCGCTAATTACAATAGTAACTAATGATGTCACAATACAAACTATCATTAGTGAAATGGCAAAACTTTTTTGATAGATAATACCTAAAAATGATTTCTTGTAGGTATAGATAATTAGTAAAGAAGTTAATAGAGAAAATAGCAGTATTATAAATAAATTAGCCAAAGTCATCGATGAGGCATACTCAGTTGACATTGTTCTATCTATAGAAAAAAAATTAAGTAAATTTGTTTTATCCATTATGTTAAATTATAAAATAAATAATGAGTACATTATACATAATTTTTTTTGGTTCTTTAATATTTTTAACTTTAGCTGTATTCTTGTTTAAACACCAATATAAATATATTTTTTTAAATTTTCTTTTATTATATATTGGATTTTCAATTTTAAGTTATCAATTTATAATTAATAAAAAAGAATTTCATATATTGTTGGATAAAAGAGAATTCTTAAATGATAAAGATTTAAGATTTTTACCCGCTCATTTTTTGCAAAAAGATGATGGTAGAGAAAAAAACGATATTATAAAATTTGAAAAAAATGATTTGTCACCAATCGAATTTCCACTCTCATCTAACCCTGATGGAGATGTTTTATTTTGTGTGGAGGATAATATTGTATATGAAAAATTAGACAAATTTGGTTTCAGAAATGATAATCAAATATATAATGAAAAATTTCATGATATAGCACTAATAGGTGACTCTTTTGGAGCAGTAGAATGCATACCAAATATTGCTCAAGATTTTTTTTCAGATAAAAATCTAAAGATAATCAACTTAAGTAGTGGCAGTAATGGTCCATTAATTAATTACGCGATTACTAAAGAATATTTAAAGTATTACAATGCTAGGTATATTTATCATATCATAAGTGCAAATGATTATACTAGAAATATATACTCAGCTTATGACATAGATATAACGCGAGAGCTGAACAATGCAACATTAAAAAAATATTTGATAGACAAAAATTTTTACCAAGATTATTTTTTAGAAGAAAATTTAAAAAATTATAAAATATTTACAAAAAAATTATCAAAAAAATATAAAGAAGAGTATAAAATAAATTTAAATCATTTATATAATATAATTTCTGGCTACAACACAGTTCTGTATTTTAAACAATATATTGAAAGTAATTTTAAAGTTGAAAAAAAAGAAAAATATAAACTTAAATTTGTAAGCAAAAAAGACTATGAGGATTTAAAAATCTTAAATAAGAAATTTTCTAATATTAATAAAGGGAATATAATTAATGTGATAATTCCAAACAAGGATTGTATTAATTATTTAAATTTTGAACAACAAACAGATTATTTGTTAAAAGAAATATTGGTTAATACAAACAAAATTTTAGATCTTAGAGATAAACTATGTAAAGATGAGTTTTTTGCTAATTTGTTGTTTTCCAAAGGTGGCCACTTTAACCAAAGAGGGTATTTGAAATTGTTTGAATCACTTGAAAAAGATTTTTATAATCGGTCATTAAATATAAAAAAAATTCGAAAACAAAAAAATAAATAATTAATGTCTTATAAAAATAATAATTTCTTTCATGGAATAATGTTTCATCATTTCCATGACAATAAAATACACTTAAAGAGTCAGGGGTCAATTGATAAAGACGATTTTTATAAAATAATAAATTTTATAGGAATAAATAATATCCTAGATGCTGATGTGTTTTATGAAAAACTTAAGAATAATAAACTTAAAAATAATGAGGTTTGTTTAACTTTTGATGATGCTATTAAATCTCAAATTGATGTCGCTTTACCCATTTTAGAAGAAATTAAAATTAAAAGTTTCTTTTTTGTATACACTTCAATGTTTCACGATCATCCGGATAATTTAGAAGTTTTTAGATATTTTAGAACAAACTTTTTTAATAGTGTTAACGAATTTTATGATGATTTTTATAAAGTTTTGGATAAAGATTTATTTTTTTTTTTTGAGAAAAATAACAATAAAATTAATGAAACAAAAACAAAATTTCCATTTTATACTATTGAGGACATTAAATTTAGATTAATAAGGGATAATTTTTTGACAAAAGATGAATATGAACAAAATATGTTTCATATGATTAAAGAAAAAAAATACAATTATAAAGATTTTTATAAAAAAATTTTTTTTCAAAAAAATGATTTACAATTACTAGATAATCTAGGACATGTAATTGGATTACATTCACACAATCATCCAACATTACTAGAAAAATTAAGTTATCATGAGCAGAAAAATGAATATGAGAAATGTTTATCTTTTATTTCAAGTATTTTAAAAAAACCAAAAAATAAAATAAAATGTATGTCACATCCTTGCGGCAGTTATAATAATGATACGTTAGATATTTTGAAAAAATTAGGAATGGAGTTGGGTTTTAAGCAAACAATGACTTTTGAGTCGGAAAAAGGAATAAAAAAAATTAATAATTCTTTTTTAGAAATAGCAAGAGAAGACCAGGCTAACATATATAGAAGTATGAATTGATGAAAATTACCTTATTTACTTCAAACAAGAATAGACACAATTATTTAATCAACTTATTATCAGATGTGTGTAATGAGCTTTATGTAATTCAAGAGTGTGGTACTATTTTTCCAGGAATTGTGTCAGGTCATTATGAAGTATCTCCAAATATAAAAGAATATTTTGAGCATGTTAGTAATTCTCAATCACATTTATTCGGCAATTCATATGTAAACAACAAAAAGAAGAACATTAAAATTTTACCTATGATTTCTGGAGATTTAAATCAATGCTCAATGAATTTATTATCAGATTTTTTAAAAAGTGATGTTTATGTTGTTTTTGGCTCTAGCTATATTAAAGGTGAACTTGTAGATTTTTTAATCAATCAAAAAGCAATCAATATTCATGCTGGTGTATCACCATATTATAGAGGTACAGATTGTAACTTTTGGGCATTGTATGATGATAACCCACACTTAGTGGGAACAACAATTCATTTGCTTTCTAAAGGATTAGATAGTGGTCCAATTTTATACCACGCTATGTCTTATCTAAATACAAATCCTTTTGAATATACAATGTCTACTATTAAATCAGCGTTTCATTCTATAGCTGAAAAAATAAATAACAAATCTTTATTCAATATAGAGCCAATAAATCAAAATAAATTTAAACAAATTAGATATTCAAAAAGAAATGAATTTAACGATAAAATTGTAAAAAGTTTTTTAAACAAAAAAATAGACCTGAAAAGTAAGAAGTTTGATAAATCCTTATTGAAAGATCCATAT
>CACJUO010000015.1:20000-26739 GCA_902596675.1 uncultured Pelagibacteraceae bacterium
CGAGCAGGATTTCACGTGTCCCGCTTTACTCAAGAAATTTATTAAACATTACTCATACGGGACTATCACCCTCTGTGGTTAGCTTTTCCAAACTATTCAAATTTTTTTAACAAATCTACTGGCCTAGTCCGCGTTCGCTCGCCACTACTAACGGAATCTCAATTGATTTCTTTTCCTCCGGTTACTTAGATGTTTCAGTTCTCCGGGTTGTCTCTTTAAACCTATGTATTCAGTTTAAAGTACCACATAAAGTGGTGGGTTGTCCCATTCGGAAATTTACGGATCAAAACTTGCATACAGCTCCCCGTAACTTATCGCAGTATACCACGTCCTTCATCGGCTTTCAGTGCCAAGGCATCCGCCACACGCCCTTAAACGCTTGATATATGCACAGAAAAAAATTCTGTGTTGAATCAAATTTTTAAAAATATTCATCTATTCGAATATTTGCTGATTGTTCAAATCTTTGAACAATCGGATATAGATATTGATAATATAAAAATATTTACAGTTTAAATAACTAAGTGTTTCATGGTGGAGGATAGCGGGATCGAACCGCTGACCTCCTGAATGCAAATCAGGCGCTCTCCCAGCTGAGCTAATCCCCCAGAAAATGGTGGGCCGAGAAAGACTCGAACTTTCGACCCCACCCTTATCAAGGGTGTGCTCTAACCAACTGAGCTACCGGCCCCTTTGTGCAAAAGGAGAAACACTATTTTAAAAAGAGAAATGAGGACGGTCAACATTAGCCTGTTATATTATTTAGATTAAGAAATAATCCTTAATCATCCTTAGAAAGGAGGTAATCCAGCCGCAGGTTCCCCTACGGCTACCTTGTTACGACTTCACCCCAGTCGCTGACTATACCGTAGTCAAGGGTTTAAAACCTTGCCTTAAGGTAGAACCAACTCCCATGGTGTGACGGGCGGTGTGTACAAGACCCGGGAACGTATTCACCGCGGCGCGCTGATCCGCGATTACTAGTAATTCCAGCTTCATGTACTCGAGTTGCAGAGTACAATCCGAACTGAGGCATCTTTTTAGGATTTGCTTGATGTCGCCATCTTGCTTCCTATTGTAAATGCCATTGTAGCACGTGTGTAGCCCAACACGTAAGGGCCATGAGGACTTGACGTCATCCCCACCTTCCTCCAGCTTATCACTGGCAGTTCTTTCAGAGTGCCCAACTAAATGATGGCAACTAAAAGTGAGGGTTGCGCTCGTTGCGGGACTTAACCCAACATCTCACGACACGAGCTGACGACAGCCATGCAGCACCTGTGTTTCGTCCGGCCGAACCGAAAACTCTAATCTCTTAGAGTCGCGACGAACATGTCAAGTGTTGGTAAGGTTCTGCGCGTATCTTCGAATTAAACCACATGCTCCACTACTTGTGCGGGTCCCCGTCAATTCATTTGAGTTTTAACCTTGCGGTCGTACTCCCCAGGCGGTGTGTTTAATGCTTTCGCTGCGACACTGAAAATAAATTTCCAACGTCTAACACACATCGTTTACGGCATGGACTACGAGGGTATCTAATCCTCTTCGCTACCCATGCTTTCGTTCCTCAGCGTCAGTAATGATCCAGAAAGCTGCCTTCGCAATTGGTATTCTTTCTAATATCTACGAATTTCACCTCTACACTAGAAATTCTGCTTTCCTCTATCATACTCTAGCTAAAAAGTTTTGATGGCAGTTCCAGAGTTAAGCTCTGGGATTTCACCACCAACTTTTTTAACCACCTACGAACTCTTTAAGCCCAGTAATTCCGAACTACGCTAGGTCCCTTCGTATTACCGCGGCTGCTGGCACGAAGTTAGCCGGACCTTCTTATTCGGGTACAGTCATTTTCTTCCCCGACGAAAGAGCTTTACAACCCAAAGGCCTTCTTCACTCACGCGGCATCGCTGCATCAGAGTTTCCTCCATTGTGCAATATTCCCTACTGCTGCCTCCCGTAGGAGTTTGGGCCGTGTCTCAGTCCCAATGTGGCTGATCATCCTCTCAGATCAGCTATAGATCAAAGTCTTGGTAGGCCATTACCCCACCAACAAACTAATCAAGTGCAGGCTCATCCTTCGGCGCATAAAGCTTTCTCCGTAAAGACTTATGAGGTATTAGCACAAGTTTCCTCGTGTTATTCCTCACCAAAGGGAAGATACCTACATGTTACTCACCCGTCTGCCACTAAGTATTGCTACTTCGTTCGACTTGCATGTATAAGGCGTGCCGCCAGCGTACGTTCTGAGCCATGATCAAACTCTCAAGTTTAAAAACGGCGCACACTAGCTTCTATACAAATACTAAGAATAATATTTGTATAATTTTGAAGTATGTACGACAAATTTTGGTAACCTTAACCGTCCACACTTCTCTTCTTAAAATATTAACAATTTAAATAGCTAATTGAGCAATAAAGCCCAATAAATAACATTTTTTATATGTTGAGTGTGACGCTTATATTGGAAATAATTAATAAATCAAGTTTTTAGATAGACAAAAATTATGCTAAAAAGTCATATAAATCAACATTTTTAATCTATCGTTAACTTTGTGTTAAAAAAATTAAAAAAAAAAATTAAATTTATCTCACATTTTATTTGGTTAATTTTATTAAGTTTTATAACAGTTTTGGTTACTTATATTTATGAAAGCAATAAAAACTCTCAAAAAGAAAACTTAAACAAGACTTTAAATAATATTTATTTTCAAAAAGTATTTTCAAAAATAACATCTGAGTTGGAAAATCGTTTCGTAGAAATAGATTATACAGTAAAGTCGGGAGACACATTTGAAAGTATAATAAATAGTATTAACTTATCAAATTATGAGAAGAAATTGTTTCTTCAAGCAATAAAAAAAAATAAATTAATAAATATATTAAGGCCCAGCCAAAAAATTTATATTAAAATTGATAAAAAAGAAAATCCAAAGATATTAGAATTTATTGTTGAGGTTAACAAAAAAAAAGAAGTTTACTTTTTTAGAGATTTTGAAAACAAAAACTTTCAATCAAAAATCCTAGAAAAAAATTTAAAAAAAATTATTACTTATAAAGAAAATAAAATAACTAATAGCCTCTATCAATCAGCTACAAATTTACAAATTAAACCTAATATTATAATTGAATTTGCAAGATTATATGGTTTTCAAGTTGATTTTCAAAGAGATATTTGGAGAGATGATAGTTTTCAAATTATCTATGAGGAATTTTTAAATGAAGATGGAGAGATAATCGAAACAGGAAATATAATCTTTGCAAATTTGAGCTTGCAAAACAATGATCTTAAACTTTACAGACATGAATATGAAAAAAATAAAGTTGATTACTTTGATGAAAATGGAAAAAGCATGAGAAAAACATTAATGAAGACACCGATAAATGGAGCAAGATTATCTTCTTCATTTGGTAAAAGGAAACATCCTATTTTAGGATTTACAAAAATGCATACTGGAACTGATTTTGCTGCTCCAACTGGAACTCCTATTTTAGCATCAGGAGATGGGGTAGTTACAAGAGCACAATGGTGTGGGGGTGGAGGAAATTGTGTCAAAATAAAACATAATAGAGTTTACCAGACTGTTTACGCGCATATGTCTAAATTTGGTAGAGGTATTAAGAAAGGAGTAAGAGTTAAACAGGGTCAAATAATTGGATATGTTGGCTCCACAGGTTTATCTACTGGTCCACATTTACATTATGAAGTAATTGAAAACGGAAGAAAAATAAATTCTCAAAAACTTAAGCTGCCATCTGGAAAAATATTAAAAGGGGATCAAAGGAAAATATTTGAAGTTGATAAAATTAAAATCGATGTTTTAAAATCAGAACTTATAGCTAATATGTAAATTATTTTGCTGATGGCTCTTCAACTTCAATATTTTCTGCTTCCACTTTTGATTGATTACTAACATTAGTATCAGTTAAATTATCAGAATTGTTTCTAGAGTTTTCTTGCGATATAAGAATTCTAGAAAAGTGCTCTGAATGCTGTAAGTAATTTTCAGATAATATCTTATCTCCATTCGAAAGTGCTTCTCGAGCAAGGTCATTATATTTCTCGACAAGTTTGGCTGCATTTTGATTATTTTTTCCTGGGTGTCTTCTTTTGAAGGAGGATCCGTTGCTAAAGTCTCCGTTGGACTTCTGCCCATTGCCGTTTCGTCTGAAACCTCTATCACCATTAGGTTTAAACCGACCTCTTCTATTATTATTTTTGAAATTGTTCATTATTTTAATTTAGTGCTTATCACGCATCTATCTTTTCCAGATAAATCTTTTGATATCTTGTTAACAAAGAAGCCATTTTTATACAAAATTTCTAAACATCTATATTTTTGTCTCTCACCTATCTCAAATATTAACTTTCCGTTTATTTTTAACAATTTTTTACTTTTTTTAATTACTTTTTTTATTTCTTTAAAACCATCTAAACCTCCTGATAAAGCTGACTTGGGTTCGTGGATTATTACATCATCATCTAATCTACTTAATTCAACACTATTTATGTATGGAGGATTAGATATAATTAAATCATAGTTATAAGAATTATATTTGTCAATATCGATATTGATAAAATTAATTTTATTTTCCAATTGATGTAATTTTGCATTAGATTTAGCAACATTTATCGCTTTTTTAGATAAATCTATAGCTGTCGCAATACATTTTGGTCTTTCTTTCAATAAAGAAACGATTATACAGCCTGATCCAGTCCCAATATCTAAAATTTTTTTTGAATTATTAATTGGTAAATATTTTAAAGTTTCCTCAATTACTAATTCAGTATCTGGCCTAGGAATTAAAACTGATTTATTTGTTAAAAATTTATATTTCCAAAAATGCTTATAACCAAGAATATATGCCATTGGTTCTTTTTGACGTCTTCTTAAAATATATTTATTAAATTTTTTTATATCAGTGTTCTTTACTTTAGTGCTCGCATTCAGAAGTATTTCTTCTCTTTTTTTGTTTATTACTTTTGATAAAATTAGTTCTGAGTCAAGAAATGGATTTTTAATTTTATTTTTTTTTAAAAAACTCTCTCCTCTCCTTAAAATCTCTTGATAATTCATGCGTTACTAAGTTCATTTTCTTGAGCTTGAATAATTAAAGACTCTATCATTTCATCAAATATTTCTCCTTCCATGAATTCAGATAATTTATGTAAAGTTAAATTTATTCTATGGTCAGTTACTCTACCTTGAGGAAAATTGTAAGTTCTAATTCTTTCTGATCTATCACCAGATCCAATTTTACTTTTTCTATCTTTAGATCTTTGCTCATCTCGTCTTTGTCTTTCTAATTCATAAATTCTAGTTCTTAGTATTTTTAAACCTTTTTCTTTATTTCTTATCTGCGATTTTTCATCTTGTTGACTAACAACTATTCCAGTTGGAATATGAGTAATCCTTACTGCAGAGTCTGTTGTATTTACGCTTTGACCACCTGGTCCACTACTTCTAAATACATCAATTCTTAAATCTTTATCTTCAATTTGCACGTCAACTTCCTCTGCTTCTGGCATAACTGCTACTGTTGCAGCGGAGGTATGAACTCTTCCTTGAGTTTCTGTATCTGGAACTCTTTGAACTCTATGAACACCACTTTCATATTTTAATGATGAATAGATATTTTTACCTTTAATTGATGCAATTACTTCTTTTAAACCCCCGGCATCACTTCTAGAAATCGAAATGACCTCAAGTAACCATTTTTTTTTGTGACTTACTTTTTCGTACATCTTAAATAAATCAGATGCGAATAAACTTGCCTCAAGACCACCAGTTCCAGCTCTAATTTCTATCATTGCATTTTTTGTATCTGCCTCATCTTTGGGAAGTAAAAATAATTTTATTTTTTTTTCATTACTCTCATTATTCTTTTCGAGCTCATTTAGTTCACTTATAGCCAAATCCTTCATCTCTTTATCAGTGTCATTATCATTAATTAAATTTTTCAATTCATTTTTATTTTTTTGAAAATTAAAATAAGAAATTGCTTCTTTAATAATATCACTCAAGTCAGAGTACTCTTTCGACTTCTCTGCAAATGATTTTTTGTCAATTTCCTGTGAGGATAACTCTTTTTCTAATTTAGAATGTTTAACTATTAAATCTTGAACTTTTGATAAAGGTACCATTATTTAGCTTTTTCAATCTCTTTTGCTTTTTCTTCCACCAAACTTACAACTTTGGAGATTATCTCCTCACTTGATATTTTTTCACTTTCAATCCCATTTAAATAAAGCATGTTATTGCCTTTGCCACCTCCGGTAATACCTATATCAGTTTGCGCTGCTTCACCTGGTCCATTAACTACACACCCAATTATAGATAAAGAAAGAGGAGTTTTTATATGGGATAGTCTGTCTTCTAACTTTTTAACAGTTTCAATTACATTAAAAGCTTGTCTAGCACAAGATGGACATGAGATAATTTTTACTCCTCTATTTCGTAAATTAAGTGACTTCAGTATTTCATTTCCAACTTTGATCTCCTCTACTGGATTGTCAGATAAAGAAACTCTTATGGTGTCTCCTATACCGCTCATAAGAAGTGATCCAAAACCAATTGAAGATTTTATACTGCCAGGTAAAAAACTTCCTGCCTCGGTGATACCCAGATGTAATGGATAATCAGTAATTTTAGAAAGTTGTCTATAAGCTTCGATAGACAAAAATACATCAGAGGATTTAACGCTCACTTTAAATTCATAAAAGTCAAAATCTTCAATAATA
>CACJUO010000016.1 GCA_902596675.1 uncultured Pelagibacteraceae bacterium
TTTGTTAGGGCAATTGGACAAATTGAATTGTTATTTAGCTATTATTCATCAAGATATTTCTTTAAAGAAAAAGTAAAAGCAACAGAAATAATAGGTATTATAATTTTTGTTTTTGGGGTTAGTCTTTTATTATTTTCAAGAGTTTAAAAAACTAATTTTGAAATCCGTATTTTCTAAGCCTTACGTCCCCAGTTCTTGCATGAGCCTCCATACCTTCATATCTTGAAATTCTTGCACATGCTGCTCCTACTTCTTTTGTAGACTCTTTAGTCATCCTTTGAAAACTTAATGTTTTAATAAATTTTCCAACAAACAAACCTCCAGTATATTTTCCTGCACCTTTAGTAGGCAAAATGTGGTTTGTACCAGAACATTTATCACCATAAGCAACTGTGGTCTCTTCTCCAATAAATAATGATCCATAATTTTTTAATCTGTCATGGAACCATTGAAGATTTTTAGTTTGAATTTCTAAATGTTCAGGGGCATATTCATCACTTATTTTAGCCATTTCTTCATCCGAGTCGCAAAGAATAACTTCACCATAGTCTCTCCAAGCAGCGCCCGAGTTTTCTCTTGGTAAATCTGGTAGATCTGCAATAAGCTCTGGCACTCTTTGCATTACATAGTCAGCAAGTTTTTTACTAGTCGTAAATAACCAAGCTGGAGAATTATATCCATGCTCTGCTTGTCCAACTAAATCAAAAGCAACTAATTCTGGATCAGCTGTATCGTCAGCTATCACTGCGATTTCTGTAGGACCTGCAAATAAATCAATCCCAACTTTTCCAAACAGAATTCTTTTTGATTCAGCCACAAATTGGTTACCTGGACCTACAAGCATATCTGCAGGCGCATTTCCAAAAAGACCATAAGTCATCGCAGCAATAGCTTGCACCCCACCTAAGTTCATTATTACATCTGCACCACATAAATCTGCAGTATAGACTATCGCAGGATGAACACCCACACTTGGTTTTGGAGAACTACAAACAATAATATTTTTTACGCCAGCTACTTTTGCTGTTGTTACACTCATCACGGCTGATGCAATGTGTGCATACCTTCCTGCAGGGACATAGCATCCTGCAGTATTAACAGGTATCAATTTTTGTCCTGCATATAAGCCATCAGATAACTCTACTTCAAAATCCTGCCCATAATTTTTTAATTGTGCTTCAGCGAATTTTCTTACTCTTTCATGAGAAAATTGAATATCATCTTTAGTCTTAGGATCTAAATTTTTTTTAATTTCTTCAATTTTTTCTCTCGTAACAATTACTTCACCTTCATACTTATCAAATTTTTTTGATAGTTCGATACATCCTTCTTCTTTAGTTTTTTCAATATCTTTAAGAATATTTTCAACAATCTCTCTGGTCTTTGTATCGTCAGTTGATGAAGTTTTTGGTGATTTTTTTAAGTAAGTTATTGCCATATTTAAATCCTAATTTAATTATTATTTTTTTTCTATATTAATTTAATCTAAAGCTACCACAGCTGCAGCAATTGAGGCTAGTCTTGCTGTCGCATCATCTGATCTACTTGTTATTACAACAGGGACTTTACCACCAACAACTACACCAGCTGCACAAGCTCCCATAAAATATATCATCATCTTAACTAAAGCGTTTCCAGCCTCTACATTTGGAACTAATAAAACATCTGCATCTCCTGCAACTTCATTTTTAATTCCTTTTATAGTTGCCGATTTTTTAGAAACACTATTATCAAACGCTAGGGGGCCAAATATATCTGCATTAAAATTTTCTTTGTTAGCCAATCTACAAATTTCCTTAGCATCAACAGAACTTTGCATACTATCTAAAACTTCCTCTGTGGCTGACAAAATAGAAACTTTAGGTCTTGCAATTTTTATTCTGTGGCAAAAATCTATAACATTTTTTAAAATATGCATTTTTGTTTTGACATTAGGATTAACATTTAATGCACCATCAGTAATTATTAGAGGATCGTCTTCTTTATCCAATGTCATATGCCAAATATGGCTTAATCTTGTTTTTCCTATTAAGTTATATTTTCTTAACAAAACTTCTTTCATTAACACATCAGTATGTATATGACCTTTAACTATAATCTTCACATCACCATCGCCTGCTAGTTTAGCAGCAACTTTAGCAGTATTATTTTCAATTGGTTCATCAACAATTTCATAATCAGAAATATCAAATTTTAATTCTTCAGCTATCTTTTTAATTTCCCTCTCATCACCGATCAAAACAGGAACTATTAATTTTTCTTTAACGGCATCCATAACGGAGAGCATTGGTAGTTCCTTACCAGCATTCACAATTGCAGCTTTAATTCCTCTCTTTTGATGAGCAATATCTAATAAATTAAGTGGACAAACTGTTGATTTATCTGAAAGCATTAAATTTATATATACTAAAATGATTAAAAAACTAATATAACAAATATAGTATAAAGACAAAAAGTGGAAATAGTTACAAAAATAGCTCCAATCGCTTTAGCACTTATAATGTTAGGTCTAGGGTTAGGTCTAACTGGACGTGACTTTTTAAGGGTAATAAATAATCCTAAAGACTTTGTAATTGGATTTTTCTGCCAACTGTTACTTTTGCCGATAGTTGCTTTTATTTTAATATTAATATTAAATTTGCCTGTTGAGATTGCATTAGGCATTATGATTATTGCTGCTGCACCAGGGGGCGTTACTACAAATGTTATGACCAAATTTGCAAATGGAGATGTGGCTTTGTCCATTTCATTAACTGCAATAATTAGTTTACTTAGCATAATTTCAGTACCATTTATTGTTTTAAAATCAGCTGATTTACTTGGTGTTACTAATATCTCAGCAGATATTACTATGACAGCAATTACACTTAAGATGGCATTGGTTGTTACTGTGCCAGTAATTTTAGGCATGATTATTAGAAAATTTGCAGATAATTTAATTTCCTCAAATCTTTCGATTGTTAATAAAATAACAACAGCATTGTTCGTTATTGTATTTGCTGCAATTTGGATCGAAGAAAGAGAAAATATTTTTAATTACTTAAAACAAGCAGGCTTTGCAGTATTAGTATTGAATGTTGTGATGATGATACTCGCTTATTATATAGCCAAATTCTTTGCGACCGGAATGAAGCAAAGAAAATGTATTGCGATAGAATGTGGTTTACAAAATGGAACTTTGGCAGTGTTTGTAGCAACACAAATGTTTAATGATATTGCTTATATGATACCAACAGCAGCATATGCTCTTATAATGTACTTAACTGGCTTCGCTTTAATTTTTATACTTCGAAGAGCTAATTAATTTTTACTTTTTCAAAATATTTTACAAACTAAATCCGACAAAGAAGAGATATTTTGCTCTTGAATTTTAATAGTATCGCTTAATGCTTGATCCTTCATATTTATAGTGAATTGTTTTTTTTTATTAACGCTAATGTATTTATTTTTTAACAAATAATTCAATTTTCTTACAACTGTAGGTCTTGGAATGTGAGTTATCTCAGAAATTGACATAGTATTTACCCCACCTTCTTCAATATTAACCATATCTTTCTCCCATTCTGAAAAATTTAAACCAACACCTTCATAAGATTTATTTACTATTGAGTGACATGTTATAACCATGCCTACTGAATAAATTTCAAGATCTCCTAATTGCTTTTTCCATCTTAAGGTTAAAGTAAAAATAAATATATAAAAATAGTACCAACAATATGAAAAGTTATCCTTTAAATGATCTGATACTTCGTCGACATTTAAAGATTTGTTTATTAAATTTTCTATTTTCAATATTTCGGAAATTTTTGATAATAATGCGCTCAAATTTTTAAGAGTATTTTTAGGTTGTACCAGTCTATAAGCCGACCTATCTATATAAATTTTTTTTCCAATTTTTTGAAGAACGTTTAATTTTTCAAGGTCGAGAATTTTTCTTCTAGTACTTTCCTTTGGAATATTTAAACTTTTTGATATTTCTATTATATTAATTCGATCTAATTCCAAAGATTTATCAAACATAAAAAAATTATCATAGCTCTCAATTTTTTTAATTTGTATGTAGTGCTCAAAATCTTTGTTTATTAGATAAAGAATTATCCTGTACTTATCTATATCGTTAAAAACTTCATATGAAGAATTCATCCATTCAGATATTAATCTGTAGTATGTTGGGGCAAGTTTTTCAAAATTTCCTGTGATTAATTTTTGAATATTTTTTTTTATGAGATTATTTAGGATTTTGTTCATTTTTAAAGATAACTATTCTATTATTTTAAACCCAAAATGGACATTAAATTAATTGTGTACAACCCATTTTGGACACAGAATTAATTTTTACAAATTAAACATGTGTTTAAATAAAACCATATGAGTTATAATAAAAATAGTAGAGCATCTGATATTGAAATTTCTTCTCAATTAACAGGTGACGTAAATATTGATACCCCTCATAAAGTAAATATCAGTGCTCTCAAACTCAGAATTATTAAAAAAGAAAAAAAAGATACTTTAAAAAATAGAGTTTTTATTTTAACGTTTTTCATAGTTCTAGGCACTATCGGATACTTTGTGTCTAATTAAGTGTTTTTAGGTTCATAATTTAAATTAAATTCAAGTACTTAAAGGCATATCGACTGTTGTAATAAATAATAATTAGTAAATAATAAAGTAATGAAACCATTTACTGGATATCTAATATTAGCTTTAGGAATAACCACAGGAATAGCAGCAAATAGTTTTGCAAAAATTTCTGAAGGATTTACAAAACTTACTCCTACAATTGCTTGCTTACTGTTAATGACTGTAACGATGTTTTCCTTAGCAAAAGCAATGTCTGTAATACCTGTTGCTTTTAGTTACTCTACATATAGTGGTTTAACAGTAGCAGGAGTAGTAATTTTTGGCATGTTAAAATACAATCAAGTTCCTAATATGTATGGTTTTATTGGGATTTGTCTGATTGTGACAGGAGTTATAATGGTAAATTATTTAGGGCGAGCTGGCTAAAAATTTTTACTATTTTAAAAGAGTTCGAATATCTTCTTTTATGTTTGCTGGAATTTGAATTTCAGATTTAGAATTTTTTTTAAATCTTCTTAATTTATTTTCTCCAGGGTATAATATTTCTTTTAGTCCTTTTAGTTTAGGAAGCTTCTTTATTCTTTTAATATTTTCTTTAATTCTTTTTTTAAAATTTGATTGAAATAAATTTGCTTTCATTACTATAAATAAATGACCAATATTTTGTGGCCCAGAAAAATCGTCGAATGGATCTTTTACTTTTCCACCGTGATTACCCCCAGTATAAACTCCACTTAAAATATCAACCATCCATGCAAGACCAGAACCTCTAAATCCTGCAATAGGAAGTTGAACGCCCTCAAGAGCTTTCATGGCATTAGTGGTAGGGTTGCCAAATCTATCTAAAGCAACACCTTCAGGTATTTTTGAATTTGTTCTTGATGCAACTCTTATTTTTCCTCTATTGATCATTGAAACAGATGTATCTAATATGAAAGGTGCCTTTGATCCTGTTGGCGATCCAAAGCAAATAGGATTTGTACCAAATAAAGATTTGATAGCCCCATGCGGAGCTATTGCAGGCGGTGCATTAGTAAAAACTAAAGCCATCATATTTTTCTTTACTGCTTGTTCTGCGTAATATCCAGACATTCCATAATGACCGCTATTTTTAACAGCCACTAATCCTATTCCAGTTTTCTTGGCATTTTTTATTGCTTTTTTTATTCCTATGTCAGCTGTAACAAAACCAATGCTATCATCACCATTTATGTGAGCCACAGATTGAGAAATATTTTTAATTTTTATTTTAGGTTTAGGATTAATTAAATTATGATTTATACGGTCACAGTACATTTTTAGTCTTGATAACCCATGTGTAGGTGCCCCAACTAATTCAGCATTAATTATTGCATCTGCACATATTTTTGAATGACTTCTCGAGAGTTTGTATTTCCTGAATATTTCAATAATGATTTTTTTTAATTTATTTTTTTCCATTTTATGTTTTTTAAATCTTTATTAAAAAATGAAAGTATATCACTCACTAAATAATCTGGTTCCTCCAAAGCTGCAAAATGACCACCGTTGGGGAACTTCTTCCATCTTCTTATATTAAAAATTCTATTCACGTATGATTTAGGAGGCCACTCAAGCATTTCTTTTGGAAAAATTGCTATTGCTGTTGGTACATTTATTTTTTTAAAATTTTTTGGTAAAGATCTTCCACCTTCTTTTCTTCTACCAAAATATATCCAGCTAGCAGTGTTAAAACTTTTTGTTATTATATAAATCATTATATTTGATAAAAGTTCGTCTTTTGAGAATGTCTTTTCTATCTTACCCATTTTAAGATCAGACCAACCATGAAATTTTTCCAAAATCCATGCTGCTGTACCTACAGGACTATCTATCATTGCATAAGACAAGGTTTGAGGTTTTGTAGCTTGTTGAGTTCTATATCCCTCTTGCATAATTTGATCAAAGTTAAATTTTTTTTCCCATTTTTTTTCTTTAATATTTTTTGTTCCTTTTGGATGTCTAAGCGGTAAGCAATTAATATGTATTCCTTTACAATTCTTTGAGCTATCAAGACCAATCCATCCAGCAATAGTTGCTCCCCAATCACCACCTTGTACGAAATAATTTTTATAGCCTAAGTTTTTAACCATAAATTTATTTAATATTTTTCCTATTTTTCTTGGACCTAATGCTTTTTTGATTTGAGAAGAAAATCCAAATCCTGGTAATGAGGGAGCAATTATATCAAATCCATCTTCAATTTTTCCTCCATATTTTTCTGGATGAGCAAGTCTTGGAATGATATCTAAAAATTCGGTTATACTTCCTGGCCATCCATGTAAAAGCAATAATGGTCTAGAATTAGGATTTTTACTTTTTTCAAAAATAAAATGTAAGTTTATATCTTCAACTTTAGTTATATAATTTTTAAATGAATTGATTTTGTTTTCAAATTTTTTCCAATTATACTTTGTAATCCAATATCTAGATATGCTCTTTAGATAATTTAAGTTGGTTCCATACTCCCAACCATTCATATTTTGAGCATCACTCCAAGGAAACTTTCTTACTCTTTTATAAATGTCGTTAAGTGTGCTTTTAGACACACTTATTTTGTATTGTCTGATCATCAATTAATTATGACTTATCCAAATTGTTTTTGTTTGAAGAAACGAATTAAGAGCCTCAGTACCTTGATCTCTACTAAGTGAGCCTGATTGTTTATAGCCTCCAAATGGAGTTTTAATATCTCCCTCAGAAAAAGTGTTTACTGATACAGTTCCACAAGGCAAACTTTTAGCTAAATGAAATGCTCTATTAATATCTTGAGTAAATACACTAGCATGCAACCCATATTTTGAATTACTAGCAATTTTCAAAGCTTCCTGATCATTTTTAACTGTTAAAACACCAAGAACTGGTCCAAATATTTCTTCTTGAGCAATGGTCATATTTTCTTTTAATCCATCAAATAAGGTTGGTTTTGCATAAAAACCTTTTTGTTTTTTACTTGAAACTCCTCCAGTTAAAAGTTTTGCTCCTTCATCTATCCCTTTTTGGATATATCCATCAACGGTTTGCAAATGTCCTTTTGAAATCATAGATCCCATATTCGATTTTAAATCTAACGGGTCTCCTACTTTTAGTTTTTTAACTTTTTTTATAACTTTGTCTAAAAATTCGTCTTTTACTTTTTTATGTACTATCTGTCTCATATTTGCTGAACAGTTTTGTCCACCGTTCCAAAATGCAGAATTCATAGCATTATCAATCAGATCATCTGTAATTTTAGCATCTTCTAAAACTATAAATGGACTTTTTCCTCCCATCTCTAATGCAACAGGTTTTAAATTACTTTCACTTGAGTATTTTAAGAAATAACCACCCACTTCGGTTGATCCCGTAAAAGAAACTGCATCAACATCTTTGTGTCTACCTAAAGCCTCTCCAACATCACCATAACCTGGAAGTACATTTAAAACACCATCTGGTATTCCTGCTTCTTTTCCAATTTGAGCAACTCTTATTGCTGTAAGGGGTGTATCTTCTGCTGGCTTAATTATAACTGAGCAACCTGCTGCAAGAGCTGGCGCCATCTTCCAGACAGCCATCATTAAAGGAAAGTTCCAAGGAACAATTCCAGCAACAACTCCTATTGGCTCTTTAACAATTAAACTTGTAATGGATGGTTCAGTTGGACCAACTTTACCAAATACTTTATCAATTAATTCTCCATACCATTGAAAATGCATTGGTGCATCATTTGCAACTTCATTAATGCAATCTGCGATAAGTTTACCGGTATCTATACATTCTAAAACTGAATTTTCATCACCATGTTTTCTAAGTAATTCAGCAAATTTTAACAAAACTTCTTTTCTATGTTCAGGTGAACTCTTAGACCAAACTCCACTATTGAAAGCTTTTCTTGAAACTTTAACTGCTAAATCAACATCTTTGTGATTACATTTTGCAACAGCGCAAAGTTTTTTACCTGTTGCAGGATTGATAGTTTCGAACTTCTTCCCATCGATTGCGTTTACATATTTTCCATTAATGAATGCTCTTCCTTCAAATTTGAGTTTATTAGCTATTGATTTATATTTATTACCTGAGCTCATAAGTTTCTTTCTATAAATTAAATTTTATTTTATTTATTAATTTTAAATCTAAGGCACCTTTAGACTAAAATAAATAGATTAACTAATAATAATTAATACAACTTTCGATTGCAAACCCATTTTTATAATAAAATTTTCTTTTTTGTTTTACTTCGCTCTCGATATGAATTTAAATATCAATAATTTAATTAAATTATAGGAGATAAATTATATGTTTATTAAAAAAATTTGTAAGACATTACTCACAAGTTTTGCGATTGCATTTTTTGCCCAAGCTGCTTATGCAGAGATAACTCTGAAGCTAGGTACTACTGGTAGATTGGGTATGCCAATTGGTGACGCAATAGATCAGGCGTTAATACCAGCAATGGAGAAAGCATCTGGAGGTAAAATGAAAATTGAACCTCATTATCAAAGAAGCTTATGTGCAGAGCAAAAATGTGGTGAACAAGCCAACCAAGGACTTATTGCTTTATGGACTAGTTCTACTGCAAACTATGGTAATTTTGGACCAGAGTTAGCAATCTTCGATTTACCATTTATTTTCAAATCACTTGAAGATGCTAAAAGAATATCAGACGAATGGTTAGCTGAGAGACAGTGTAAACTTGCTCTTGAAAATGCTGGTCATATTTGCCTTTCTGTATATTCAAGTGGTGGATTTAGACAGCTTGGAAACGCAACTAAACCAGTTCATGAACCTGATGATATGAAGGGATTGAAATGGCGTACTACTAAGAGTCCAGTTGAGTTCATGCTAGTTAAAAATTGGGGCGCTACTCCAACACCTTATGACTGGAGTCAATTATACCAAGGTCTACAATCTGGTGTAGTAGAAGGACAGTATGTTGCAAGTCCATGGCAGCACGTTGCTAAACTTCATGAAGTTGCAAAGTATTTCACTGAGATCGGAGGAATGTGGTCTGGAAATATTTTAGCGATGGATGCTAAACAGTACAATGCATTGTCTGACCAACAAAGAAAGTGGTTACACGAAGCAGCTGATGCTTATGGAGAAAAAGTAAACGAGTTGGATAACGCTTGGATTAAAAATGGTGAAGATGCAATTAAAGCATCTGCTAAAGAGTGGTATGTGCCAACAGAAGCGGAAATGACCAAGTGGAGAGCAGGTGCAATCGGTGCTTGGTTAGACGCTAAGGGTACTTTTGAACCAGAAGTAGCTAAAAGAGTACTTCTAGAACAAGGTATGGATGGATTTGTAGCTCAGTTAGAAGCAGCTGGAGCTCTATAAATCTTCAAAGAAAACTATGTGAAGACCATTTATTTCTATTTTAGAATTAGATGGTCTTTACCTAAAAAAAATCATAACTTATAAACTTCTATGGAAAGTATTATTTTACTCGTAGTACTCCTTTTTCTAATTTTATTAGGAGCTCCTATTGGCTTTATTTTAATACTGATACCATTTGTTTATATTCTTCTCACAGATGCTGTTCCTCTTGTTTTAATTCCTAGTCAAATGTTTACTGCTATAGACTCGGTACCATTGACCGCGATTGCATTCTTTATGTTGACGGGGGAATTAATGACAAGTGCAACTATTACTGACCGTTTAGTTGCTTTAAGTAGAGCGTTAATTGGGCGTATACGAGGGGGGTTGGCTCAAGTAAACGTACTTGTGAGTATGTTTTTTGCTGGCATGAATGGTTCTGTCGTAGCAGATACAGCTACAGTAGGAGCATTAGTTTTACCTGCAATGAAGAGAGCAGGTTATCCCGCAGCATTTTCAGCTGCGGTTACAGGTGTAAGTTCCACTATAGGAGGGATTATTCCACCTAGCATCATGATGATTGTTCTCGCAAACGCAACTGAGATTTCAATTGCATCTTTATTTGCAGCTGGGATTGTTCCAGGTATTTTGATTGGTGTTGTGATAATGGTAATCAATCATTACTTTGCAGTTAAATATAACTTTGAGCGTAGCGATGAACCATTCTCAGTTCATAGAGCTGGTAAGGAATTATATCGCTCTTCATTTGCTCTTTTAATACCTTTAGTATTGGTAGGTTCAGTAATGGGAGGTGTAGCATCGGTTGTTGAGGCTGGAGCTATCACTGCTTTGGTCGCTTTATTTACAGGTGTATTTGTTTATCGAACTATTAAATGGAAAGATTGCAAAGGTGCTTTCCGTAGAGCGTTCCGTAATTCAGCAATGGTTTTTATTATCATAGCTGCTTCAGGACCCTTTAGTTGGTTACTCACTTCCCTTGGAGCAATTGGTGATCTTGAAACCTGGCTTTTAGGATTAGCAGACTCTCCTATATTATTTATTTTGGCTTTGATAGTATTCATTTTTCTTCTTGGAACGGTTATGGACTCAGCGGTAAACATTATTATTGTTGGTCCTGTATTGGTGAATGTTATGTCTCAAGCCGGCTTTCCAGAGGTGCAAGCAGCTATGGTTGTAATAGTTGGATTCTTAATAGGATCAGTAACACCACCAGTTGGTGTTGCCTACTTTACATCTGCAACAATAGCACAAGTCCGTCTTGAAAAGGTTGCTATCGCGTTAATTCCTTATCTTATTGGATTGTTTTTACTTTTATTTTTTATTCTTATTGTACCAGAATTAACAATGTTTCTTCCAAACCTATTAAGTAATTAATGAAATGTTAAAATTTTTGAACAGCATAGACCGTTTTATTCATCGGATGTTGGAAGCTATGTGCTCACTCTTGTTGGCTGCTATGGTTGGTTTCACTCTTTATAATGTAACAATGCGATATGTTTTTAACAACCCTCCTGTTTGGGGGGATTTGCTAACAGTGTTAAGTAATATTTGGTTGATGTTTATAGCACTTTCTTTAACAGCAAGAGACAATGAACATGTAGCTTTAAACTTAATTTATGAAAAATTACCAGGAAGAGTTTCTTTATATATCCGCCAGTTTTGGAAAATTATGATTATGATAATTGGTGTTGTCTTAATTATTTATGGAATTGAACTTGTAGAAGGTATGCGAGGGAAGTACTGGGAAATGTGGTATTTTGAAATTAGTACGCAAGGTATTGAGTTCAAACCAAATTATATGCCCAAAAAATATGCAGTTGCTATCCTACCATTAGCCGGGTTTTTGACGACCATTGGTGCCGCTATTGGTTTTTTCAAAAAGGTTTAGTTCAAAAAGGTTTATTTTTAGCCTTTGCCTCTCCAAGGTATTGTTTTATCTATTATTTTTCTTAAAGTTACATCGAACAATAGACCTAGCATACCCATTATAAATATTGTTATCCAAATTACTTCATATTGAAAATATTTTTTCGCAACATTTTCAACAAAACCAATACCCGTTGTTCCAGCTAAAAATTCTGCTGCAACTAAAGTTCCCCAACACATTCCTACAGCAACTCTTATTCCAGTAAGAATTTCAGGTAAGGAATTTGGAAATATAACATGTCTAAGTATTTGTCTTTTTGATGCTCCAAGTGAATGTGCAGCATGAATTTTAGATAGTTGTGTCCCAGATGCTCCCGCTCTCGCTGATATAATCATAATTGATAATGAAACCATAAATAACAAAAATACTTTACCTGTATTATCAATTCCAAGAACAGAAATGATTAAAGGCGCCCACGCTAATGGTGGTACAGGTCTATATAGTTCGATTAGAGGATCAAAGAAACCTTTGGCAAATCTATTAAGTCCCATGAATAAACCCAATGGTACTCCAATAATTATTCCAAACACTAATCCTAAAAATACTCTTAAAAAAGAGTCCCAGATATGACCATAAGGAACAGGTATTTTAAATAATTTAAAATCACCTGTTACAATTTTTAATACTTTTCCTTTAAAGTTTTCTTTAACAATACCTTCACTTGTGTGAACAGGATATTCACCTGGTAAAATATCAGCAATCCAATCTGGTAAAATAAACCCAATAATTGAGCTTACGTCTATCATTTCTACCCAAAGAAGAGGGATGTTTTTGTAACCTACGCTTGGTTTAGACATTAATATAAATTTATTAAATGTATCTGAGGGTTTAGGTAACCATCTTCCTGATCCTTGTTCAGAACAACTTGGTCCACTAGCAACAATTGTTCCAGCTGGAAATAAAAGAATATCAATTAATCTTAGACCAGCTTGCTCACTTTCTTGGAGATTATCAAATTCAATAATAGCATTTTGCATTTCATTTAGAGCATTCGGTGGATAAATACTTGCAAACTCTATTCTTCTTGCAATTTTGACAATATTTTTTGCATAATCGGACGCAATTTCTTCAGAGTCGTTCAGATTTTTTCTGTAAGCTTTGACCTCATCTTTTAATTGTTTTATAGAATTTTTGAATTGTGGATTGTGATTTCTTAATTTAAAAAATTTATCATTTATGATTTTAAGTTGATCAGCTGCTGCTTGAAATTTCAATCCTTTAGCTGTTTCAGCTACAAATGGGACTTCTATAGTATTTTCTATTGACCCTGTTCCAGATTTTACTGTAATTATACCCCATTCACCCTGTTCTGAAATTGCATTAAGTCTATCGTTTTTTTGATCATTTGTTTCAAATGGATAATCTTGCTTTTTAAAATTAGAACTTAAAAGTCTTATTTCTTTAGTCATCTCATCAATTTTTATTTTTGTATCCATTTCAATTAAATCTTCATTTGTTAAAAGAGGTATTAATTGTTTAGTCTTGTTTATAAATCCAACTAAAATTGTTTTTTGCTGACTACTTAAATCTTTAGAATTTTGTATCTCGGATGTAATTTTTTTTAGATTTTTGTTTTCGATTTTAATAATGGAAGTACTTTTAAATTCTCTTTCCTCGATAGGAAATTGATATTTTAATCCTAATAATGATTCATTAATTTTTGCAACTTGACATAATTCATTTGCAGATTTTGGATAAAAACCTTTAGCAATATCCCATGAATAATAAAGCCAAACTAATAATATTGCAGCACTACCAACAATAACCCAATGAGTCCCCCCTTTAGCTCTTTCTGGATTGCCAAATACAGCATCAACTTTTTCAGTTTGAATAAGTCTTCTTCCGTAAAGTATACATCCAATAATTGATACAAAAATTAGTATTGTTACTATTTGAGTTAGCATTTAATTTTCTTTACCCATAATTTCTTCTTCCATGTTCCAAATCATGGATAATATTTCCTCACGTTTAGATGAAAATTCTTTATTTTTTTTAATTTCTCTTAAATCTTCTTTTAAACCCATTTCTGCAAAAGGAAGATTGTATTCTTTATGTATTCTACCTGGTCTTGGCGCCATTACATATAATCTTTCACCAAGTAATAAGGCTTCCTCTACTGAGTGAGTAATTAAAATAATTGTTTTTCCTGTTTCCTTCCAAATCTTAAGAACTAAGGATTGCATTTTTTCTCTTGTTAAAGCATCAAGAGCACCTAATGGCTCGTCCATTAATATTAAATCTGGATCATTTATTAGACATCTTGCAAGCGCAACTCTCTGCTGCATTCCTCCTGATAATTGGTACGTAGGAGTGTTACCAAAACCTTTTAATCCAACAATTTCAAGCCATTCATCAACTTTTTTAGCTGTTTTAATAGGGTCTTCTTTTTTCATTCTAAGACCGAAATCAACATTTTCAGCAACCGTTAACCATTCAAATAAAGCTCCCTGTTGAAATACCATTCCTCTTTCTACACCAGGACCATTAATTTCATTTCCACCAAGAACAATAGAGCCAGATGTCGGTCTTAAAAATCCTGCTGCTATATTTAAAAGTGTAGTTTTCCCACAACCTGAAGGTCCTAGTACTGTAAGTAGTTCACCTTTTTTAAGAGTGAAACTTACATCTTTTAATGCATGAACAGTTTCTCCCTTAGGTGTTTTGAAGATCATATTTAGATCTTGAGAAACTAAATCACTCATAGAATAACTTTATATAAAAATTTTACTAAAAAAAATAGGCGCTAATTTTGGGTTAGCGCCTATTAAATATTTTGCTCTTTAAATTATAAAGGTAAGAAACTTGTATCTACATTTCCACCTGGAGTTCCCATTCCTTTTAAGAATGCATCAAGGTTTCCACTTTCCATAGATTGTTTAGTTTCTTCTGGAGTTAAGAATTTAAATCCATTTAAAGTTTCTTTCATATCTGCAACTTTCATTTCAGAAGCTTTAGACATAGCATTCATATCACTCTTACCTGCTCTGTATCTGTCATTTGCCTCATGAGTTACTTCTATAAAAGTTCTTAACATTCCAGGATTTTCCTTCATAAATTTATCCGTCACTGAAGTGATATCTATTCCTAGAATTCCAGCTGCTCTTGCTTCATCTACTGTTAGTAATCTTGAACCAACAGCTACTGCTGCTTTGATAGAGTTACCACCAAATAAACATGCCATTACAACATCACCACTTACTAACGCAGCAGCGCCTTCTTCAGGGTCCATTTGAATTATATCCATTTTACTTCTGTCAGCTCCAACAACTTTCATACTTTCGTCGAATACATATTCAGCCATTGTTCCAAGTGGAACTGCAACTTTTTTACCTTCTAATTCTGTTGCATTTGCTTTTGTAATTCCAGATGCGTTTGATGTAACACAAGTAGTTCCGCCCATTCCGTATTCCATAGCAATATCAACTAACTTGATAGGTGCATTAGATTTTACAGCATTAATAAAAGGCACTAGACCTTGTGAATATGATATATCAATGTCTCCTGCTAGCATTGCATCTGTCATTGCTCCACCATTTGTGAAGTTCGTCCATTTTACTGGAACACCAAGAGCTTTAGCAAAATTCTTTTTTTGCATGTCCTCTAGATTTGGGCTAGGCCATTCTAGAAAGTATGCAACCCTAACTTCATTTGCAGCAGCATTTGCAGCTGAAATTGATAGGTTAAGAGCAAATAAACTTCCTAAAATAAAACTAATTATTTTCTTCATTTTGTCTCCTTAATTAAATTTAATTAGCGTTATTTAAGTTCAATTTTGAATATAAGTAAATGAATTTTGTAGGCATCATAACCACAGGTAAATGATGATGTCTAAAATGGGTTCAATTGTAGGTTGTATCCTATATTACCTAAATACATATTAAATGTGCGCATTAATTATTTTCTATTTTTTTAAATTAGTCTATGAGAGAGTATAATTAACTTTTTTAAAATAATTATGAGTTCTGAAAAACCACAAATACCAAATTCATTAAACGAACATTGGATGCCATTCTCTTCAAATAGAGACTTTAAAGCAAATCCAAGATTGATAGTAGAGGCAAAAGGAGTTTATTTAAAAAATCATCAAGGACAAACTCAAATAGATGCGAGTTCGGGTTTATTTTGTAACCCATTAGGCCATGGTAGAGAAGAAATTATTGAGGCTATAACAAAACAACTAAGAACAGTAGACTACGCTCAACCATTCCAACAAGGTTTTGGTGGATCATTTGAATTGGCAACAAGAATTTCAAAACATACCCCAGGAAATTTAAATAGAATTTTTTACACTATTTGTGGATCAACTGCAGTAGAAACAGCAATCAAAATTTCAGTAGCTTATCATAAGGCTAGAGGTGAAGGACAAAGATTTAGATTTGTAGGAAGAGAAAGAGCTTACCACGGTATGAATATTGGAGCGACTTCAGTAGGTGGTATGATTAATAATGTTAAAACTTTTGCAAGCGTTTTGATGCCAGGTGTTGTTCATATGAGACACACACATTTACCAGAACATAAGTTTGTATCAGGTCAACCCGAAACAGGAGCCGAAATAGCAGAGGACCTAGAGAGAATTTGTACAAATTTTGGATCAGAAAATATTGCAGCATGTATTGTTGAGCCAATTGCAGGATCTACAGGAACTCTAGTTCCACCAAAAGGGTATTTACAACGACTTAGAGAAATTTGTGATAAGCATGGCATACTTTTAATCTTTGATGAAGTTATTACTGGATGGGGGAGAACTGGTTCTCCATTTGCTTCACAAGAGTACGGAGTTACACCAGATATAATAACTATGGCAAAAGCTACAACAAACGGAATAAGTCCTTTGGGTGCAGTTGCATGTAAAGAGGAAATATATGATACGGTAATGGATGGATCACCGAAGGGTTCTATAGAATTATTTCATGGTTATACATACTCAGGAATACCTGTGTCTGTTGCAGCAGGATTAGCTGTTCAAGATATCTTTGAAAAAGAGGATATATTTAATAGAGCTAAAAATTTAGCACCATATTTCCAAGAGGGTTTGATGTCACTAAAAGATATAGATGTTGTAGATAATATAAGAGGCTATGGAATGATGGGTGGAATTGATATTAAAATGGATAAGAAACCAGGAGCTGCAGGATTTACATGTTTTAAACATTGCTATGATGCTGGAGTGAATTTTAAAGCTACAGGAGATTGTTTAATTATTGCGCCAATGTTTATTTGTGAGAAGAAACACATTGACGAAATAATTGATAAATTAAGAACAGGTATTACAAATTACTCAAAAAGCAAAAAAAACTAATTCACTTATATGAAAATAGGTGTTCCAAAAGAAATAAAGTCTCAAGAAAATAGAATTGGCCTTACTCCTGAAAGTGTTAAAATATTAACTTCAAATGGTAATGAAGTAATGGTTGAAAATAATGGAGGTTTTGAAGCTGGATTTTATAATGAACAATATAAATCTGCTGGTGCAAAAATTGTAGACAAAGCAGAAGACATTTTCAATGACTCTGAAATAATTGTAAAAGTAAAAGAACCCCAATCAAGTGAAGTAAAAATGATTAAAGAAAATCAAATTGTTTTTACATATTTACACTTAGCGGCTGCAAAAGAACTTACGAAAGGTTTGGTAGACTCCAAATCAGTTTGTATTGCTTATGAAACTGTGACTGACAACAATGGTAGATTACCTTTGTTAGCTCCAATGAGTGCAGTTGCTGGAAGAATGTCAGTTCAAGCAGGCGCACATTGCCTTGAAAAAAACCAAAAAGGGAGAGGACTTCTTTTAGGAGGAGCGCCTGGTGTCGATCCAGGAAATGTTGTTATTTTAGGTGGTGGAGTTGTAGGTGAAAATGCAGCAATTATTGCTACAGGCATGAAAGCAAAAGTTCATGTAGTAGACAAATCTGAAAAAAGACTGAATGAATTATCAAAAAAATTTGGTGATCTTATAATACCAAAATTAAGCGATGAAACAGATTTAGAAAAATTAATTTCAGAATGTGATTTGTTGGTTGGAGGCGTTTTGATCCCAGGTGCAGAGGCACCAAAACTTGTCACAAAGAAAATGTTAAAAAATATGAAAAGAGGATCAGTAATCGTAGATGTAGCAATTGATCAAGGTGGATGCGTTGAAACAAGTAAACCTACAACATTTGCCGAACCAACATATATTGTTGATGATATCGTTCATTATTGTGTAGCCAACATGCCGGGAGGTGTTCCAAGAACATCAACAATTGCTTTAAATAGAGCAACTCTCCCTTTTTTAACTAAATTAGCAACAGATGGATATTTAAAAGCTTTAGGAGATGATCCAAATTTTTTAGCAGGTTTAAATGTTCACAAAGGTCAAATTACATACAAGGCAGTTGCAGATGTTTTTGGATATGATTATTTAACAGCTAGAGATGCATTAAATTAATTAAGAATATTAAGTAATTTTTTTTCTATATTACCACTTATAATAATAATTCCTTTTTCATTGGGGTGCATTCCATCTTCTAAATTTAACTCAGGATTTAAAGCAACTCCATCAAGCAAAAAAGGAATTAAATTCAAGTCATATTTGTCAGATAGTTTTTTATAAATTTTATCAAATTTATTTTTATAATCTTTTCCATGACTATCTGGTGCTACCATTCCTGCTAGAATTATTTGAATTTTTTTGTTTAATATTTTTTTTATAGTTTTCTCCAAATTTTTTTCAGTTTCATTTGGACTAATTCCACGTAACATGTCATTTGCACCAAGACCAATTAAAATTAAATCGATATTATTTTCGGCAATTGTCCATTCTATTCTGTTTAAACCACCTGCAGATGTATCACCTGATACACTTGCATTGATTACCTTAACTTTTAAACCATGTTTATTTAAATTATTCTCAAGCACTGAAGATAGATGATATTTTTTATCTAAACCATATCCCGCCATTAGACTATCACCGAATAAGACAACTTTGTAATCGGCTTTAGCTACAAATCCTGGTATTAATAAAATAATTATTTTAATAATTAATTTTTTTATCATGAACAAACTTTTAAAATTATCTAATGTTAGTTTAAATTATACCATAGATAACAACTCTATAAATATTTTAAAAAATATTAGCTTTGAAGTAGACTATAAAGAAACTATTTCAATAGTTGGAGAAAGCGGTTCAGGTAAAACAAGTTTAATTATGTTAATTGGAGGTCTCGAAAAGATTTCAGCAGGAAATATTTTTTTTAAGGACTCAGAAATATCCAATATGACTGAGGATGAAATTTCTGAAATCAGAAGAAAAAATATTGGAATAGTATTTCAATCGTTTTATTTGATACCAAATTACACCGCACTAGAAAATGTGAGCCTGTCTCTAGAAATAAATAAACTTGATAATGCAACACAAAAAGCAAAAGAAATATTAGATAGATTTGGATTGAGCAATAGATTTAACAATCTTCCTAGTCAGTTATCAGGAGGTGAACAGCAGAGAGTTGCTATTGCAAGATCTGTTGTAATGAAACCAGAGCTTATTTTAGCTGATGAACCAACCGGTAATTTAGATAGTGAAAATACAGAGAATATTTCTAGTTTGCTTTTTAATTATATAAAAGATGAAAATGCTAGCTTAATTATGGTCACTCACGATAATAATTTAGCTAATTTAACAAAAAGAAAAATAATTATTAAAGATGGAGTGATTAGTGAAAATCAATGATTTAAGTCTTTATTCTAAATATGCATTTCGTGATTTAATTAGAAGTTATTCGAAAATTTTAAGTATAATAATTACATTATTAATTAGCCTATTTATACTCAGCGCTATCTTAACCATCGAAGACAGTTTAGAGAATGAACTTAACAAAAATTCAAAAGTTCTTTTAGGAGGAGATTTAGAAATTGATTATAATAACAGAGAAGGAGATAGGAATTTAATAAAACAAATCGAAAATATTTCAACAGTATCTCAAATAGTTGAATTCAGCACGATGATTTCAACTATTGAAAAAAAACCTAATAGAACATCATTTACCAGAATAAAAGCGATAGATCAAAATTACCCTTTGTATGGTGATGTAATTTTTGAACCAGTTGGGTCATTAAAAAAATTAAACGAAATCGATAATACTATTCTAGTAAATGAAAATATTTTTAAGAATTTGAACCTTAAAATTAATGATATTGTAAAAGTTCAAAATATAAAATTTAAAGTAATTGGTGTTGTAAAAGTTCTTCCAGATATTGGTGGAGCATTCGTATTTGGTGATTTTGCATTAACAGGAAAAAAAACGTTGGACAAACTAGAATTAAACACATTAGGAAGTTTCTTAAATTACGAATACAAAATTAAATTTGATGATTACAAAAATAAAGATAAAAAAATAAATGAAATTAAAAAAATTTTTAAAAATAATAATAAGGTAAAAATACGATATCCAGAGAATTCTGCAGTAGGGATAAAAAGAATTATTGATAATTTTTCACAATTTTTATCACTAGTTTCAATAAGTGCTATGCTAATTGCTGGAATAGGAATTGCTAATACTCTTCTTTCATTTATTAATCAAAAGAATTCATCAATTGCTGTTCAAAAAGCAATTGGAATTAATTCAGGAAATATTAAAACTATTTATTATTTACAGTTATTTATTAGTTTAATCTTTATTTCTTTAGTTGCTTATGGACTAAGTTTTTTCTTAGTACCAGTTTTTGATAAATATATATCAGATGGATTTGGATTAAATATTGAGGCATCATTTTCTTTAATAAATTTATTTATTGTTTTTGTAGTTGGATTGTTAGTCATAATAATATTTTCAATCCCAACTGTTAATTCAATTGACCAAATTAAAGCTTCTAGCTTATTTAGAAATGTTTTTCAAAATTTGCAGTTTAAATATTCAAAATTTTCAATTAGCTTAAGTTTGTTACTACTTACCCTTTTAGTCAGCTTGTTTGCTTTTAGGTCTTCAATACCTACTTATAGTTTGATATATTTTGCTTCATTCTTTGTCTGTCTGATCGTTTTTTTTTATGTTTCTCGTTTTATAATATTTTTACTGAGGAATAATCTAATCAATCTTGGTATCTCATCAAAAATAGCAATTAAAAATATTACACAATCAAAAAGTATTACACCAATAACTGTGATGTCACTTGGACTAGGTATGACTTTGTTACTAACGCTAGCATTTGTAGGCTCTAATTTTAAAAGAGAAATAGCAAAATCAATTCCGGAAATTGCGCCTGACTATTTTTTTTTAGGGATCCAAAATAATCAAAAAAATTTGTTTAAAAAAATAATTATTGATTCTGATAAAGAGGCAGTCATGGAAATTGTTCCTATGGTATCAGCAGGTCTTGTAAAAATAAATGGAATAGATCCAAATACATATATATCAAATTCTAATGATAGTTATTGGGTAATCATGAATGACAGAAGAGTTTCGTGGGTTAATACAATTCCAAAAGACAATCCTATTATAGAAGGCAGTTGGTGGGATACTTCAAAACCAAATAAGTTACAAATATCACTGGATAGCAAAGTTGCAAAAGACTTTGGAGTAAATATAGGTGATAAATTTACACTCAGAATTTATGGAAGAGAAATCGAAGGTGAAGTAGTAAATTTTAGACTAGTTAACTATCAAGATTTAAGTATCAATTTTGCAATGTTACTGAATCCACAATTCGCAGAAAATATTCCACACGAATATCTTTCCACAATAAAATTTAAAAATATTAAAAGCTTTAATGAAGTTCACTTCCTAGATAAATTTCCAAGTGTATCGATAATAAAAATTTCAGATTATTTATCAAAAGTTACCGATGTTCTAAATAAAGTTTTTATAGCAGTTAGCATAATATCAGCCGTAACAGTTATTATTGGTTTAGTTGTAATCTCAAGCGCGATAATTGTTCAAGGAAAAATTAAAATTTTTCAAAATCTGGTTTTTAAAATTTTAGGTTTTTCTAAGAAGGAAATTATAATGTCTTCAATTATTGAATTTATAATTTCTTTTTTGTCTATTATATTTTTTTCAACTATTTTCGCAGTATTAGCATCAAAGTTTATCATAGAAAATATATTTCAACTTAAATGGTTATTTGAAATAAATATATTTTTTTATGTTACTATTGGAGTAGGTGTAGCAACACTTGCTCTAATTATAATTACAAACTTTAAGTATTTAAGTCCAAAAGTATATCCACTTGTAAGAAATGAGTAGGTTTAAATAATATTATTAACTTTTTATTGAAGTTTTCAAAGCTTGGTAAATTAAATCTTCTGTAGTTTCTCCTATACTTCTATAAACTTCTTCTTCACCTTTAAAAATTAATAGAGTGGTTTGATAGAGTACATTGAATGAGTCAGCTATATCCCTATTTGTTACATCGAATGAAAAATATTCTATGTTATCAAATTTAATATCAGATAACTCACCTTCTTTTTTTGCTGTTTGTAAAACTTTCATCTGATTTGCGCATGATCCACAGTACTCTATCCAAGAACTAATAACTATTAACTTACCTTCAGACTGAGCTTTCTCAAATAGTGCTTTATCAAATGTAGTCTTCTTTTCCATTGCACTTGCACCAAATGCTAACAAACAGAGTATAAAGACATAGAACTTTTTCATAATTAATTATTTTTTACAATGAAACAAATAGATGAACATACTTTAAAGTGACACATGTAAACTTAAATTTATTGAATAGACACAAATTTTTGTTTTTCTAGGCTTCTAGTTATCGAAGCCTAGTATTACAATTAACTTATAAATAGAGAGAGAGTACATAATAATCAATATATTGATTCGATACAGCGTTACCTATGAATATTAGCTATGTATAATCTGTATATATGTTCAAAAATGGCACTTTACTTATTTAAACTATGACTTAAATTGAACTATGGGGTGCCATATAGGCTGAGATATACCCGTTGAACCTGTCCGGTAATTCAGAAAGGGAAGAATGGATAACATAAATATATTTAATCAATCTTCTGCAGTATTATTAACCTTAACTATAAGTATAATTTTTGTCATAATCGGACTTCTATATTCAAAAAAATATCAAGGTCTTAACAATTATTTAGTAGCAAGTAGGTCAGTAGGTACTTTTTCTTTAACAACCAGCTTAGTCGCATCTGCATTAGGAGCGTGGATATTATTTGGTCCTGCATCAGCGGCGACATGGGGAGGAATAGGGGCTGTTATTGGATATTCGCTAGGTACTGCATTCCCTCTTTTTATCTTAACTTATTTGGGAAAAAAATTTAGAAATAATTATCCAAGAGGGAAATCTTTAATTGAAGTTATAAGATCTAGATTTGGCTCACAATTATTTAAACTGATTTTGTTTTTATCTATTTTTTATATGTCGATTTTTTTAATAGCTGAGGTTACTGCAGTTTCAATTTTAATAAATTATATTTCAGGAACAGACTTATGGATTACAGCTTCGATCGTGATCATAAGCTCATTAATATATACTTTGTACGGAGGGTTAAGAGCTTCAATTTTTACAGATAACATTCAATTCATAGTATTTGGTCTGTTATTGTTGATATCATTTTCACATTTAATCTCCTTTAACCCAAATGAGGTTAGCTTCGAATTTATAAAACAGAACAAACCAAATTTACTAAGCCCAGGTTACTTGCCAAATTTCACTGCTGGCTTAACTTTTTTTATAGCTGTGGCGGCAACAAATCTTTTTCATCAAGGCAATTGGCAAAGAGTTTATGCTGCTAAAGATAATAGAGTTTTAAAGAATAGTTTAATTGTCTCATTTTTAATAATAATACCAATAGTATTTATGATGGGTTTTTCTGGATTAATTGCAACTTCTCAAAACTCAAATGTTATTCCTGATCTTGCATTTTTTTCTTTGTTGCTGAAAGATAACGCTATTTCTATATCAATTATAATAATTGTTTTAGCAATTTCTTTAACAGTAAGCAGCGTAGATACTTTAGTAAATGCTATTTCAAGCCTAATAATTGTCGATGGGAATAAAGTCTTTAAATTTAAAGGTGATTACTTAAAACTTTCAAAGCAAATAATAATATTAATCTCTATAATTTCATTGTTTGTAGCATCAAAAGGATTGAGTATTTTATATTTATTTTTATTGGCTGATTTATTTTGTTGCGCAGCAGTACTAAGTATATTTTTTGGTTTTTACTCTAAAAAGTTTAACGAAAAAAATGCATATGTATCAATTATATTTGGCTTGATCGGAGGAATTCTTTTATTTCCCAGCCCTGATTTCTCAAAATCAATTCTGGTTGGCATATTACTGCCAATAGATTTTTTACCGGCATTTGTTTCTCAATCCTTACTGTTTTGTTCTTTTGTAGTTGCAACATTTTTTCCCATTTTAACTTGGAAATTAAAGTAAACCATTATTTACATCTTGTTAATATAAATATATTATAAATTAACTATGAATTTTATTTTGCCATTTATAATATTAATTATTGTAGTTGTATTTATTCATGAATACGGACATTACTATTTTGCAAAAAAATATGGTGTTGGAGTAACAGATTTTTCAATTGGTTTTGGTAAAGAATTGTTCGGTTGGAATGATAAATCTGGAACAAGGTGGAAGGTTTGTTGGATTCCCTTAGGAGGCTATGTTAAATTTTTTGGAGATAGAAATGTTTTTTCCCAAGCTGATCAAGAGGAACTATTAAAAAGATATAATAAAGAAGACCAAGAAAAGCTCTTTGTTACAAAACCACTATACCAAAGATCATTGATTGTTGCAGGTGGTCCAATAGCAAATTTTGTTTTAGCAATATTCATTTTTTTATTTATATACATGTTTGCTGGGAAAGACTTTACACCAGCAATCATCGATGAAGTTCAAAAAGATAGTCCTGCAGAAATTGCTGGAATGAAAAAAAATGATGTAATACTTGAAATAGATAATAACAAAGTAGAGAGTATTCTTGATGTTTCTAAACTGATTTTAATGTCAACATCTGATATAGTTGATTTTAAAATTAATAGATATGATCAAGAAGTATTATTGAAGGTTAAACCAAAAATTGTTGCTGGAGTTGATAATCTAGGAAACAAAATTAATAAAAGAATTATTGGCATAAAACTTAGTCCATATAACAATGAAATAAACCATAAAAAATTAGGACCGGCGAAGGCATTAATTGAATCTGTTAAAGAAGTTTACTTTGTTACCACTTCATCTCTTAAATATATGGGCTCAATGATTACTGGCTCTGGAGACAGTTCTCAATTAGGAGGGCCTATTAGAATTGCTAAAATTTCAGGTCAAGTTGCAGAGTTTGGAATACTCCCATTTATTAGCATGATGGCTTATATTTCAATTAGTTTAGGTTTAATTAATCTATTTCCCATCCCACTTTTAGATGGGGGGGCATTTAATGTTTTATGCATTTGAAAAGGTTTTAGGAAAGCCATTAAGTCAAAAAACACAGGAAGGTTTTTTTCGAATCGGAATGTTTTTACTGCTAACTTTAATGTTTTTTGTAACATTCAATGACCTTAAAGATTTAGGCTTATTTTAAAGGGATTTTATAACGTTAAAAAAGCTATATAAATCAATACTTATTTTTAACTATATGTTGTGGTAAATTCAATTTTAGACACAAAAAAAAAGCTTGAATTATCAATGATTTTGTTAAGTATATAAATATAACCTTTAAAACCGGAGCTAAAATGAACAAAAAACAACTTATAGCAAAATTAGCAGGGTCATTAAATCAAAGTAAAGCTGATGCTGAGCGTACATTTGATACAATTACCAACACTATTTTGGACGCTTTAAAAGGCGACGATAATGTTAAAATTGCTGGTTTTGGAACATATAAAGTGGCTAAAAGAAAAGCCCGAATTGGTCGAAATCCAAGAACTGGAGAACAAATCCAAATCGCTGCTTCTCAAAAGGTGAAGTTTTTGCCTGCAAAAGCACTTAAAGAAGTTTTTAATAAATAAACTATCTAAAACAGCCTTTATTAAAGATTAAAATTTAATAAAGGCTGTTTTTTTAATATAAGCATATGGTGTGCTACATGCAAATACTGCATATCTCTTTTAAATAACAATCAATAGTTTTTAGTTTTATTAAATTTATAACGACCTCTTTAATTAAACGGAGGTGAAATGGTTAAACTTTTAAAAAAACTAGCTGGTCCATTAGTAAGTTTATTTTTCTTATTAAATATGACTAGTGCAGGTTATGCTGAAACTACAGTTTCAGCTGAAGTTGGTTTCATATTCAATACATTTCTTTTCTTGGTTTGTGGTTTCTTAGTAATGTTTATGGCAGCAGGTTTTGCAATGCTCGAATCAGGGATGGTAACATCAAAAAGTGTATCAGTAATATGTGCCAAAAATATCGGATTATTTTCAATAGCCGGAATTATGTTCTGGATGGTTGGATATAATTTAGCATACGGAATTCCAGAAGGTGGATATATTGGAAGCTTTACACCTTGGTCTGATGCAAGTTCAGTTGATACTGGATATGCAGACGGATCCGATTGGTATTTCCAAATGGTATTCTGTGCAACAACAGTTTCAATTGTATCTGGAACATTAGCTGAAAGAATAAAATTATGGCCGTTTTTCTTATTTGCAGCTATACTTTCTGGTATTATTTATCCAATCGTTATGGGTTGGCAGTGGGGAGGCGGCTGGTTAGCTGCTGCTGGTTTCTCAGATTTTGCTGGCTCAACACTTGTACACTCAACTGGAGGTGCAGCAGCATTAGCTGGAGCAATTCTTTTAGGAGCTAGAACTGGAAGATTTGATAAATCTGGAGCAGCAAAACCTATGAAGCCATTTGCGGCGTCATCTGTACCAT
>CACJUO010000017.1 GCA_902596675.1 uncultured Pelagibacteraceae bacterium
ATAAACTTTATAAATTTTTTTAAATCAATTATTAAAGTTTTAATTTTTTCTTTTTGAAATTCACTGTCAGTGTGCCAGCTTGTGATATTTTTTAGCGATTTAATTAAACACTGATAAAAAATATCTAAATCATTTTTAGAAACTTTTTCTATTTCTCTTATTTTTTTTAAAACTGTTTCTCTAGCAGTTATCCAGTTATTAAGTAGAGTGGGATGGTTTACTATAAATGGTGCCATACCAAGTCCTGTAGAATTTCCTATGCCTAGAGTTCTGCTGATGTTGTTATCTAGTTCAACAGCGTTCTTCGGACTTATACTTTTGGCAATATGATTAACTTGGTCAAATGTAAATTGTCTAACCAAATAAACCAACATCATCTCTAGTCTAAATGGCCCACAAATTTCATCTCTATTTTTAATCCTAAATCTATCAGCTAAACCAAATTTACCAGATCCATAGACTGCAGTAGTTCTATAAAGATAACCAACTTTAGATATAAATTCTTTATCTGGTTGTTGACCTTTTGATAAATTTTCAACTACATGATTAAACAACCTGACAGATTTATTAGCTCTTGATAGGGTTAATTCTTTGTAAGATAGCCTTCCGACCTCCTGTTTAGGCACATTATTACTAAGTCTATCAACATCTTCTTTTGTTGGAATTCCATCAAATAGAGTAAATGCAGCATCCCATTTAGTGGCAATAACTCTATCTGATCTTTCGTCATCCTTAATTTCATTTGCAAAACAAATTAAAGAATAAGTTTTTTTTTCTTTAGTAAAAGAGTAAATTGCTCTTCCAAATCCTTTGTCGTTTAATTGAAAAAGGTCTCTACTATATTTCCAATCTTTAAACTCTTTTAAGAAAGATCTCAAAAAAGAGAGTTTTGATTGATGAAAAGAACCAAGTTTAGACAACTTCATCAGGGATTTAGGGTCTCTTAACTTAATTTCCATTAATTAATTCCTTTATAAAAATTAAACCAATTGTTTCCTAAAATATCATTTACTTCATTTTCATTAAAACCTATTTTTTTCAATCCTTTTTCTAAATTACTAAACCCTCTTGCATCAACAAACCATTCGGGTTGATCAGGAAATTCTGGTTTACTTTTACTTCCCTCACCATAATTTTTTGTTTTACTCCACGTTCCATTCCTCATCCACTCAACGATACTATCTGGTTGATTCAAACAAAGGTCAGAACCAATACCTATATTTTTTACTCCCATTATTTCAACAGTTTTTGCAACCATTTCACAAAAGCTATCTAATTTACAATTCGTTCCATCTTTTAGATGATGTGCATACAAAGAAAGCCCAAGCATTCCTCCACTATTTGATAAATGTTTTAAAAGTGTTTCAGATTTATTTCTTAAAGCACTATGCCAAAAAGATGGATTAGCATGAGTAATTGCAATTGGTTTTTCACTAATATCTATAGCGTCCAATGTACTTTTTTCACCTGAATGCGACATATCAATAACTATTCCAATTCGATTCATTTCTTTTATAGCTTCTCTTCCAAAATTTGTTACACCAGAGTCGTTTTTTTCATAACATCCTGTAGCTAAAAGAGATTGGTTATTGTAAGTAAGTTGCATGAATCTACATCCATGATGATGAACTTTCTCAATTAAATTAATATCATCCTCAATTGGAGAACAGTTTTGAAAGCCAAAAAATATTGCAGTTTTATTTTCTGACTTAGCCTTTATTATATCCTCAAAAGTTTTTCCCAGAAATATTAGATCTGAATTTTCATTAAATAAGTTATCCCATTCTTTTAATTTAATTAAAAATTCATCATAGTCCTCATGATATACTACTGTCGCATGTACTGCGTTCAGTCCAGCATCTCTGTTGATTTTAAAAATATCTCTTGACCAGTTGCAATATTGAAGATTATCAATTCGATAATTCATATTAAAAACACATTATAATTATTACAAATTTTGTCGACTAGTTTTAATTTTAAGACTATATTAATTATATTAATTCAAAAACTTAGCATGAAAAAGAAAAGATATAGTCACAGAGTATCAATTGTAATGGGAAGCAAATCTGACTATTCCACAATGAAATTATGTGAAAAAACTCTGAAATTACTTAAAGTTAAATATGAAACTAGTATTGTTTCCGCTCATAGAACACCTGAGAGAATGTTCAATTATGCAAAATCAGCAGAGTCAAGAAACATTAACGTAATTATTGCAGGCGCAGGAGGATCTGCACATTTACCTGGCATGATTGCTGCATTGACAAGAATACCAGTAATAGGCGTTCCTATTGAAAGTAAAAAACTAAAAGGTCTAGATAGTCTATTATCTATAGCCCAAATGCCTAAAGGTATTCCGGTTGGAACAGTTGCCATAGGAACTGATGGTGCCATAAATGCTGCATTGTATGCAGCATCTATAATTTCTAATTTTGATCCTAAAATTAAAAACAGCTTAATAAAATGGAGATCTAAACAATCCAAATCTGTTAAGAAAAAACCAAAATAAATGAAAAATCCTATTTTAGGAATTATAGGTGGAGGTCAACTTGGAAGTTTGCTGTCAGTAGCTGCTAACAAAATTGGCATTAAAACTGTTATTTTAAGCGATGATGAGAATGCGCCAGCTAAAAACTTTACGGAAAAATTCATATATGGAAAATATGATAACAAATCAATTACTCAGGAATTTATCAATAGTGTCGATTTAGTTACTTACGAATTTGAAAATATTCCATTTAATATTCTTCAAAGTATAAATAATGAAAAAACAGTTTTGCCTAAACCTGAGATTAATAATTTAATCCAAAATAGATTGACAGAGAAAAATTTTCTCAATGATATAAATATTCAAACTACCCAATATGTTTCTATAAAACATATAGACGAATTAAAAGAAAATGAAAATTTTTTGCCAGGATTGCTAAAAACAACTACATTAGGATATGATGGGAAGGGTCAATACAAATTAAATAGCAAAAAAGATATATCTAATGAAATAGATTTTTCTAAAGAATACATATTAGAAAAATTCATCAATTTAAAAAAAGAAATATCCGTTATCATTACAAGATTTGGTAATCAAAAATATGAAATATATGAACCAATTGAAAATGTTCATGAAGACCAAATTTTAAAGCACTCTAAAATCCCTGCAGATGTTTCGAAAGCAATTATAATTAAATCCACTGAGTGGTCAAAAAAAATTGTAGAGGATTTAGATTATATTGGAACATTATGTGTAGAGTTTTTTATTGACAAAAATGATAATTTATATGCTAACGAAATAGCTCCCAGAGTTCATAACTCAGGACATTTGACAATTAATTCTCACAATATAAGTCAATTTGAAAATCATGTTAGAGCTGTATGTGGTTTAGAAAAAATTAAAACAAAGAAAATATATAATGCCAAAATGATAAATTTAATAGGTGACGATATTTCAATATATAGAGACAAAAAATTTTCTGAGAACGAATTCTTTTTTGACTATCTTAAAAAAGATATAAAAAATAAAAGAAAAATGGGTCATATAACAATCATTGAAAAATAATATCTTAAATTTGTTGAACTAATGAGGCGCTATTATTTGTTGGTTTATTGACATCTTTAGATATTTCGTGAAAAGTCAAACTTACTTTGTTACAATCTTTTAAAAAAGTTGAACCAAAATGTTCAATGTTTAAATATTTATCTATATCTTTTTCATAAAGTATTACTGGTTGTCTATGATGAATTTCTGAAATATTTTGGCTTGCCTCCTCAGTTATCATGCAAAATTGGCCTTCATCGTAAATTGCAGCTATAAAAATTGTTTTTTTATCATTTCTGAAAAAATAATATGGAATTTTGTTATCTTTTGTTCTTTTCCACTCGTAGAAGCCATCGGCAACAACTACACATCTTTGCGTTTTTATAAGTTTTTTAAATGAAACCTTTTCATCAATTGTTTCTAGTCTTGCATTTATCAAGGCTTTAAAGTCTTTCTGTTTTGCCCATGATGGAATAATTCCCCATTTAAGATTTTCAACAGTATTGCCATTTTTATATTTTTTGACTACAGGAAGATTTTGATATGGGTGTGCATTATAATTATCACTGTCTTGAACATTAATCGCAGTTTTAACGATATTTTTTGTTTTTGTTACAGCATTTGTAATTACATATCTTCCACACATATATTAAATATTGGTTTAATTTGTTTTTAGATTATATGTTCTTCAAAATGATTAAATCAATAGAAAATAACTTTGATAACCCACAGGTAAATGAACTTCTAAGAATTCATTTTATTGAATTAAGATCTGTATCACCAGAAGGCAGTTCACATGTGTTAGATGTGCAAGGTTTGAGAGTTCCCAGTATCAAATTTTGGAGTTTATGGGAGAATAATGATTTAATTGGATGCGGAGCTTTAAAAACCCTTACACAAGAACATGGGGAATTTAAGTCAATAAGGGTTGCAGACAAATTTAGGAAAAAAAGATATGGAGAGAAAATTATCACACATTTAATAGATAAATCAAAAAAAATTGGAATTAAAAAATTAAGTGTTGAAACAGGAGCTGGAGAATTTTTTGCCCCAGCAAGAAAATTATTTAAAAATTTTGGATTCAAAAAATGCAAACCTTTTGCAAATTACAAAGAAGATCCAAATTCATGTTATTATTCTCTAAATTTATAATTTCATGAAAAAAAATTTGACCAAACCTTATATACTTTATGTTGCAGAGGTTATTTATTTGGCAATAAGTGAAATTAAAAGTAAAGAGCAAAATATAAGTAATATTGATGCTATGGAAAGATTCATTGGTTCACCACTATATGAAAAAATAAGTAGTGGTAAGTATCATGATGATTGGTTTGAAGAGTTAAAAAAAAATAATTATATTGATAATAATTCTGGAGAAAAAATTTCTGCCGAAGTAATTCGGCTTTTAAATCTTCAAAAAGAAGCAATGATGAAGCAATTAATTAAATTTCCTGATTTATACTATGCAAAAAGCCATTTTCCTTTAGATATTTCTCAAAGAGCTATTAATCATCTGTGGAGAGTGTGTGAAAGTTACGAGTTGTGGTGTAATGAAACAAAGAATACTAAGTTAATAAAATTAAACATAATTGAATAAATTTATGAATCAAATTTCCAAATTTATCGACTCCACTTTACTAGATTTAGGAAGACAATTTAAACTATCTTATTTACCACCTTTAATGATTTATCTTGCAGCTGGAATTTCAGGTTTAACAGGAATAGTGGGTACATTTTTTGTTAAAGATTATCTAAATTTATCAGCAGCCTTTCTTGCTGGGCTAGGGTTTTGGGCTGGTATTCCTTGGGCACTAAAAATGCCATTAGGTCATTTAGTAGATCTAATTTGGAACAAAAAAAATTATATGGTTTATGTAGGAGCTACACTAATTGGTTTAAGCTTATTGATAATGTATGGATTAATTATCCATACGGAATGGATGTCCACAATTCTAAAAGTAGAGACTTGGTTTGTAATAAGTGTTCTTTTAGCTCCCATTGGATATGTAGTTCAAGATGTTGTTGCAGATGCAATGACAGTAGAGGCTGTTCCAGTTGTAAATGAAGAAGGTCAAAAATTTTCACAAGATCAGATTAAAACAATGCATACTACAATGCAGACACTTGGACGATTTGCAATTATTGGTGGTACTGTTCTTGTTGCTTTATTGAATGTGATCTTATTTAAAGGAGTAGATAGTTTAGAGCAAGCAGATAAAATAGAGCTCTATGGATCAATTTATATTTATGCACTAGTAATACCATTTGTTTCAATTTTAGGAGTAATTTTTGCTAACTATCTTAAAAATAAAAAGAAAAATAAATTAATAGGTCAGGGTTTTGTTGGTAACGAAGATAATTACGAACATGAAAAAACAGAGATTAATTGGTGGATTTTGGGTGGTAGTTTAATTTTTGTAATTTTTACACTCAGCGTTGGTTCCTTCGGAGTTCCTTTTGCTCAAGAAATAGTTTTTTTAGGGTCTATGGTAATTATTTTGTTCCTGATGAGTAAATTGATAAAAGAATTGCCTCAAAATTTAAGATCTACGATTGTGGGAACGGCTGTGATTATATTCGTATTTAGAGCAATGCCAGGTCCAGGTCCAGGACTATCTTGGTTTGAAATAGATGTACTAAAATTTAACGAGCAGTTTTTTTCTGTATTATCATTACTAGCTTCGGTCTTAACATTGTTAGGAATTATTTTGCTAAGACCTTTTATGTCAAATAATTCAATAGCAAAAATTATTGTAGTTTTGTCAATTGCTGGTGCAATATTATTTTTGCCAAGTGTTGGGATGTATTACGGATTTCATAATTGGACTTCTTCAATAACAAATGGAATTGTTGATGCTAAATTTATTGCACTAATTAATACAGCTTTAGAGTCACCTTTAGGTCAGGTCTCAATGATACCTTTGCTAGCATGGATTGCTAAGAATGCGCCTTCACACTTAAAAGCTACTTTTTTTGCAGTTTTTGCGTCTTTTACAAATTTGGCGCTATCAGCAAGTGCTTTAGGAACAAAATACTTAAATGAAATTTACACAATTACTCGTGAAGTCAAAGATAAAGTGACCAATGCAATATTGACGACTGCTGACTACTCAGAATTGGGAATATTATTAATAACTGTAACATTGCTGACTTTAATTTTACCAATTTTATTCGTGTTTATTATTCAAAAAACAAGATTTAAAACTTTAGAATAGTCTCTAGATACATTTATATCCATATTCTAGTGAAGCATCAGTTATTGAGTGGTACATAGATTCCCCAAAACTACGAAGTGAAAAAATTCTAGCTTTTTCAGGATCATCTTCAACCATATCAACTAAAAAAGATATTCCGTTATATGATGAGTTGATGCACATATTTTTACTAAATATATTGAAATTAAACGGACAACCTTTTTTTAAAACCTCTTTAACATTAGGTCCTTCTATTTCTATAATTGCTTTTGAGTGTGAGAGATCTGTAACAGCAAAGTCGTTATCATTAAAATTTTTTAAAATTTCACTAAAAAGTTCTTTTTTTTTGGAAACAACAAGCCAATTGTTTGGTGAATTCCACAATATTCTTAAATTTTCATTTGCGACAACTTTTTGTGCTTCATTAACAAATTGCAAATTATTCAGTTTTATATCATTTATTTTAATTGAAGAATTTTTGTACTGAACTATTTGAATAATTAATAAATTTTTTAACTCAGAAATTTTCAATAATTCATTTTCAGTTTTATTTTCAAAATTTCCATAAGAGCCCTCTGAATGAATGTTCTGCAAAGGTGATATCATCGTCATGATCTAACTCTCTTTCCTTCAGGATCTACATAATGAGAAGAGACAATCTCTACAGGTATCGTTTTGTTTTTTAAAGGTGACATAGCAAAGAGTTTTTGTCCTATCATATTTTTACCATCTTTTATTATTGCTAAAGAAAATGGGTTGTCATATTCAACACTCCAACATGAAGCCGAAACATGACCTAATTTTGGATTAGGTAATTTTGCTTTTGGATCTTTTACTATGTAAGATCCCTCAGGTATACTTGTAGTTTTATCAATTGGAACTACGCCAACTAATTTTTCTCTATCCGTAGATATAAAGGCAGATCTGTTTAAAGATCTTTTGCCTATAAAATCTTTTTTCTTACTAACTAGCCCTTCTAAAGATGCATCGTAAGGGATTGTTCTCCCATCTAATTCAGATCCTGCAACATGGCCCATTTCTATTCTTAGAGTTGATAAAGCTTCAGTTCCATATGGCTGTATTTGAAATTCTTGTCCAACTTCCATTATTTTTTCCCACATGAAATATCCGTTATCGGACTCAACGTTAATCTCATATGCCAACTCACCAGAAAACGAAATTCTGTAAATTTTTGCAGGAATTCCAAATAAATCAGCTTCTTTATAGCCCATAAATGGTAAACCTTCGTTTGAAACATCTAAATTAGGGAATAATTTCATTAATAATTTTCTAGAATTAGGTCCTGCGATTGCTGCACCTGCCCATTGCTCTGTGGTTGATACAACGTTTACATTTAATTCTGGCCACACTAGTTGTAAATAATATTCTAAATGAGATAGAACATTTGCTGCTTGAGCTGTTGTAGTTGTCATGTGATAATGATTTTCGGAAATCCTTGTTGTTGTTCCATCATCCATTACAATTCCATCTTCTCTTAACATTACACCGTATCTTGCTTTACCTACTGGAAGTTTAAGCCAAGCGTTAGTATAAACTCTATTTAAAAATTCTGCTGCATCTGGTCCTTTAACATCTATTTTACCTAATGTTGTAACATCACATACGCCTACATTTTGTCTTACATTCTTTGCCTCTCTTTTTGATGCTTCAAATAACCCTTCATTTCCTTGTTTGTAATATCTTGGTCTTAACCAAACTCCTGCATCAACAAATATTGCATTATTTTTTTCATGCCATGAGTGCATAGGTGATTTCCTTGTTGGTTTAGAATGCTTACCAACTTCTCTTCCTACAATTGCTCCAATTGAAACTGGGGTATAAGGAGGTCTAAAAGTCGTATGTCCTACTTGTGGAACAACTTTATTCTCAATATCAGAAACTAATTGTAATCCATTTAAATTACTCGTTTTTCCTTGGTCGGTAGCCATACCAAGTGTTGTATATCTTTTTACATGCTCGATAGACCTGAAACCTTCTCTTAGAGCTAGCTCAATATCAGAAACCGCTACGTCATTCTGAAAATCTAAAAACCTTTTATAAGATTTACCTTTTGGTAAAGGAACACACCAAAATTTGTCATGATCTGTTGATTTTTTTTCTACTACTGTCGGCACTGAAACTTTATTATTTTTTTCAGTTATTTTATTTGAAACATCAAAACCTTTATCAAAAGCATCCTTAATTGTTTTCTCTAATGTAAATATTCCATTTGCTGACCCAATTGTATTTTCTTGTTGTTTGGATTTATCTGGTACAAATGCATCAATTTTTTCGTTAAATTTAGATTTGTTTCCTGACTGTGATGCTAAATGAATAGATGGTGTCCAAAAACCTGATACACAGATACAATCACATTCTATATTTTCTATGTTAAATAATTCTTTTTTATCTTCAGATATTTTAGAAATATCTGCTGATTTAACTTTTTTATACCCTTTTGCAGCAACAACTACATAGGAGAACTTAATTTCAATATTTAAATTTTTTGCCTCAGTTATAATATCTGAAGAAGGATTGCTTCTTGTATCCAATATGATTGGATTTACTCCATTTTTTTTAAATTCAATTGCAGTTTCATAACCACTATCATTGTTTGTGAAAATTAAAGGTTTTTTTCCAACTAATACGCCATAAACTTTCAAATACTCTTTGGCAGCTGACGATAACATAACTCCAGGAGTATCATTGTTTCCAAAAACTAAAGGTCTTTCAATTGAACCTGATGAAATTAATACTTCATTTGCTCTTATATACCACAAACGTTGTTTAGGTAGATATTTTTGAGTTTTTGGCAAGTGATCACTAATACGCTCCGACATTACTAACATATTGTGATCATAGTAACCAAAAACTTGCGATCTATTTTTAACTGTAACATTAGGCATTGACTTTAGTTCTGCTATAATTTTTTCTGTCCACTCAACACCTGTTTGGTTTCCGATATTTACATCACTTGTTAATAAGCTACCTCCAAATCTTGGTTTATCCTCAGCCAATATTACTCGGGCTCCGTTCTTGGCAGCGGCATAAGCACTTGCTAAACCTGAAGGTCCAGATCCTGTTATTAATAAATCACAATACTCATATTTATGCTCATATCTCTCTTTATCATGTTTGGTAGAGGCTTCTCCAAATCCAGCCGCCATTCGAATAAAAGGTTCATATATTTTATACCAAAAGCTAGGAGGCCACATAAATGTTTTGTAATAAAAACCAGCTGGAAAAAACATTTTTAAAAAATTATTTATCGCTCCAATATCAAAATTTACACTAGGCCAACAATTAACACTCTTAACCTCTAGTCCTTCAAAAATTTCTTGTTCTGTTGCTCTTATATTTGGATCTCTCTCATTATTTCTGTCTAACTGCAGAATTGCATAGGGCTCATCAACGCCAACACCAAAAAAACCCCTAGGCCTATGATATTTAAAACTTCTACCTACTAAATGAACTCCATTCGCTATTAAGGCAGATGCGATAGTATCTCCCTCGAAACCAAAATATTTTTTGCCATTAAACTTAAACGAGATTTTTTTTTCTCTATTGACCATTCCAACATTATCTAATCTAAAATCCTGGGACATTATTCTATTGCTTCGTTTGCTTTATAAGTTTTAAAAATTTCGTGAGTTGATGTATCTCTCTCAACTTTAATCCATTGTCTACATCCAGAAATATGATGCCATAATTCTAAATGTTTTCCTCTTGGACTTTTTCTTAAGTATACAAAATTATCCCATTCTTGATCGCTTATTTCTTTATTTAGTTCAGGACGCTTTACTGTTGCATCTCCGCCATAAGCAAATTCATTCTGAGATCTAAGTCCACAATGTGGACAGTTGATATATAACATTTATGATATCCAGGTTTTAGTTCCTAGGCCTTTTTCATCAATTAAATTTCCAGTGCTAAATCTGTTGAGGCTGTAACCAGCATTTAAATCATGAACTCTATCTTGAGCAATTGTATGTGCAAAAGTCCACCCGGAAGCTGGGGTTGCCTTAAATCCACCATAGCACCAACCACAATTTAAATATAATCCATTAATGTGCGTTTTATCAATAATTGGCGATCCATCCATGGACATATCCATTATTCCACCCCAAGTTCTTAACATTTTTAATTTGCTAAGAAATGGAAACATCGCAATCCCTTCTGTTAAAACATGTTGAAGAGTTGGTAGGTTTCCTCTTTGAGAATAACTATTATATCCATCTAAGTCTCCACCCATAACCATTTCTCCTTTATCTGATTGGCTACAATAAAAATGTCCTGCACCAAATGTAACAACATGATCAAGCAAAGGTTTAATAGGCTCTGAGACGCATGCTTGAAGCAGGTGAGTTTCAATTGGTAAAGTCATATTTAACATTTCTGCCAAAATATTTGTACTTCCTGCAACACATAAACCAACTTTCTTTGCTTTAATTTCTCCTTTGGAAGTTCTTACTCCAAGAATTTTTCCATTTGAGACATCAAATCCTGTAACTTCGCAGTTTTGAATTATGTCAACACCCATAGAGTCTGCTTGTCTCGCATAACCCCAGGCAACAGCATCATGTCTTGCTGTTCCAGCACTTGGTTGCATCAAACCTCCAAAAATTGGGAACCTTACATTGTCAGAAAAGTCTGCCATTGGAATTAACTTTTGAACCTCATCTCTATTTAATAAAACCGCATCAATTCCATTCAAACGCATAGAATTTCCCCTTCTTGAATAGGCATTCATTTGTGCATCTGAGTGGGCAAGATTAATAATTCCTCTTGGAGAAAACATTACATTATAATTTAAATCTTGGCTCATCTTTCTCCATAGGTCCATACCAAATTCACTAAACAAACCATTCTCATCATGCATATAATTAGACCTGATAATTGTTGTATTCCTTCCAACGTTTCCTCCACCTATCCAACCTTTTTCAATGATAGCAACATTTGTAATGTTGTGTTCTTTTGCTAAGTAATATGCGGTTGCTAATCCATGGCCTCCCCCTCCAATGATAATTACATCGTATTCTTTTTTAGGAGTTGGGTCTTTCCATGCAACTTCCCAATTTTGATGATCTGAGAATGCATTTTTTATTAGACTAAAAACTGAGTATTTTTGCATTTTATAATTTTATCTAATTAAACTTAAATTTTTTCTTATTTTTTATATATATATTTTTTAGATGTTTAAAATCCTATTAAAAAAGTATAGAAATTTTGCACATTAATTTATTATAGGTTTTAAACCAAATGTCAAAAACAGATATCCAAATTGCAAGAGAAGCAAATATGAAACCAATTCAAGAGATTTTGGATGGAGTTGGTGTTCCAGATAAAGCTGAGGCATATAGTCCAATAAGTAGATACATAGCTAAGATCAAACTGGAATATCTTGAAAAATTTAAAAATAAAAAAGACGGAAAATTAATATTAGTTACAGCAATTACTCCTACTCCAGCTGGAGAAGGAAAAACAACTACTTCAGTGGGATTGTCTGATGGATTAAATAAAATAGGTAAAAAATCTATTGTTTGCTTAAGAGAGCCGAGCTTAGGTCCTTCATTTGGAATGAAGGGTGGCGCAGCTGGTGGTGGTTATGCACAAGTTGTTCCTATGGAACAAATAAATCTTCATTTCACAGGTGACTTTCACGCAATCACTTCTGCTCACAATCTATTATCTGCTTTAATAGATAACCATATTTATTGGGGTAATAAATTAAATATAGATGTAAGAAGAATAGTTTGGAAAAGAGTACTTGATATGAATGATCGAGCATTAAGATCTATCAATATTAATCTTGGTGGGGTTGCAAATGGTTTCCCAAGAGAAGATGGTTTTGATATAACAGTTGCATCCGAAATCATGGCGATCTTTTGTTTATCTAATGATCTACATGATCTTGAAAATAGAATTGGAAATATAACTGTTGCTTACACAAGAGATAAAAAACCAATTTATGCAAAAGATTTAAATGCACATGGTCCAATGACTGTTTTGTTAAAAGACGCAATTAGACCAAATGTAACTCAAACTTTAGAAAATAATCCCGCAATAATCCATGGAGGTCCTTTCGCTAATATTGCGCATGGTTGTAATTCCGTATTAGCAACTAAAACTGCATTAAAACTATCAGACTATGTTGTTACTGAAGCAGGATTTGGTGCCGATCTAGGTGCTGAAAAATTCTTAGATATAAAATGTAGAAAATCAGGATTAAAACCAAGTTGTGTGGTGATTGTTGCAACTATAAGAGCATTAAAAATGCACGGTGGTGTTAACAAAGATGAGCTTAAAAATGAAAATATAGATGCTGTAAAAAAAGGATTGGTGAATTTAGAAAGACATATTGAAAATATTCAAAAATTTGGCTTAGCTGTCACTGTAGCTATTAATCACTTTGTTTTGGATACAGAAAAAGAAGTCGATGAAGTTATAAAATTTTGTCAACAAAAAGGTGTAACAGCATCAATATCAAAACATTGGGAAAAAGGTGGAGAAGGCGCAGTAGATTTAGCAAACAATGTTACTGAACTATGTGAAAAAGGAAGTGACTTCAAATTTTTATACGATGATAAAATATCATTGTTTAAAAAAATTGAGACGATTGCTAAGGAATTATATAGAGCAAGTGAAGTTGTAGCAGACACCAAAATAAGAGAACAATTAAAAAATTTTGAAGAGACAGGTTACCAATCCTTGCCAATTTGTATTGCAAAGACACAATATAGTTTTTCTACAGACCCTAATTTAAAAGGTGCACCATCCGGACATGTCCTACCAATAAGAGAAGTAAGGTTATCATCAGGAGCAGAATTTATCGTAGTAGTTTGCGGTGCAATAATGACTATGCCTGGGTTACCAAAAGTGCCAGCTGCAGATAAAATAAAAATTAATGATAAAGGTGAAACAGAAGGTTTATTTTAAAAGATAATTTAACCAATTTTCAAGTTCTCGCATTCTAAGATCTTTATTTGATTTTTTATTTTCCTCTGCAATCATAGCTACATGATTGTTTATCTCCTGCTCATCAACAAAAGCTTTATTATTTAACAGACGATCTTTTCTAAAATGAATAAGACTTATCATTTTATCATAAGTAATTTCTGGGTGGTATTGAATTCCCCAAATATCACTTACTCCAGATTTGAAATTGACCCCCATAACTTTATTTATAGGATTTGAAGCCAACAAGATTGAATTTTTAGGTAATTTTACAACTTCATCAAAATTGAATGCTGGAGTGTTAAAAGTTTCATTTTTATTTTTATAAATTGGATGTTGCAATCCATTACTATTGATCTCAATATTATGAGCTATTCCTCTATGAGATCCAGTCATACATCTTTTTACTTGTCCTCCAGCAACTGTAGCAGCTACCTGAAGACCCCAACAAATTGCTAGTATTTTTTTTATTTTATTTTGACATGATCTCATAAATTCTATTTGTCTTCTTATTTCTAGTGTATCATTATATATATTTAAACTACTTCCTCCCCAGATCATTCCATCAAATTTTTCTAAACCTTTTGCTACTTCTGAAATATTTTTATCAGATGAAGGATTAACTACATCAATTGCTAAATCATTTGTGAAATAACCAATACTATCTTTTAGACTTTCAGTGTGAGTTTTTATTCCACCTTCAGTAAAACTTTGATTTTCCTCTTTAAGATTACCTTCAACTATTAATATCTTTTTCATTTAAACAATTCTCCAGAGATACTATTTTTGTAAATTATTTTCATATCAGAAATTGTCAATGTTTTGGGGTTAGATGCAGTTGACGGGTCATTCAAAGCCATTTCAGAGAGTTCATCTATATCGAGCTTATTTATATCAATCACATCTGATAATTTATGAGGTATTTCTAATTCTTTTCTTAAATCTAGTATCCACTCTAAGAAAGAATTAAAACTTTTCGATAAATTAAGATAATCACAAATAGAAATAATTCTCTCTTCTATAGCTTCTCTATTGAAGGTTAATACATATGGCATGAATATTGCGTTAGATAATCCATGATGAATATTGAACTTAGCATTTAATGGATGACTTAATGAATGAATGGCGCCAAGACCTTTCTGAAAAGCGGTTGAACCCATACTGGCAGCAGCTAATAAATCAGATCTTGCATCAAGATCATTACCATTATGTACTGCATTTAATAAAGATTTCTTTATTAGTTTCATTCCTTCAATTGCAATTCCATCAGCCATAGGATGAAAGCCTGGTGCACAAAACGCCTCTAAATTATGTGCTAGTGCATCCATGCCTGTTGCTCCTGTTAATCTTGGAGAAAGATCTTTTGTTAAAATTGGGTCTAAAATAACTATTGATGGTAAAAATTTTGGATGGAAAATTATTTTTTTAACTCCAGTTTCTTTATTTATTATCGCAGAAGCTCTCCCTGTTTCTGAACCAGTTCCTGCTGTGGTTGGAATAGCAATTATAGGAGGTATATTTTCATTATTTGCTCTTTTCCAATAATCTCCAATATCCTCAAAGTCCCATATAGGTCTTGTTTGTGCAGACATAAATGCAATTGCTTTTCCCACATCAAGTCCACTTCCACCTCCAAAAGCAATTACCCCATCACAATTATTTTTCTTAAATTCTATAACACCTTCTTCAACATTTTCACCAAAAGGATTTCCCGAAAAATCAGAGAACACTACTATATTATCAATTCTATTTTTAATTTTTGAAATTACCTCTTTAACCATTGGTAAGTTTATCAAATCCTTATCCGTCACAAATAATGGATTTTGAATTTTTAAATTTGAACAGGCCAAATAAAGATCTTTTATTCTATCTTTGCCAACCCAGATAGTAGTAGGATAATTCCAATTATAATTACTCATATTTATTCTCTAAAATTAAATCTAAAAATAAGGATGCAGTCCATGAAAAGTTGGTTGCGCCAAATCCTTTTCCAGTTTTGCAACTAAAATATTCATTAAAACCTTTTTGTTTTACAAGATCGATTGTTTTCTTTTTGATTTGATTTGCAAATCTATTATCTTTATTTTTTAATCCTTGATAGATAATCCAATTACAGTTTATCCACACTGGGCCTCGCCAATATCTTTTTTCTTCAAATTTTCGATGATTTGATTTTATACTTGAAAAAAAATATTTTTCTTTCTTGCTATGTTTTTTTAGGTTTTTGATAATATTATTATTTAATTTTTTATCTTTTAAATCAGCAAATAAAATAAAATAATTTGTGATAGATGGGATTGTTATTTTTTTTTTATTTTTTAAATCAAGATTAAAAAAACTATTATTCTTTTTATTATATAGTTTAACAATTTTTTTCTCAGACCTTAAAATATAAGAATCTATTTCATTACTTTTCAAATCAAACATTTTTAATAGTTTAACAAGATCTTTATTTGCCCTCAAAAATATCGAATTAAATCCAACATCAACAACATTAAATAACGAAGCTTTGAAAAGTTTGTTTGGATTATAATTATTTTTTCTTAAGTGATTTTTAATTGTTACATATCTATCATAATCTATGTCTAAAGGTCTGTATTCAGGGTTAACCACTTTGTTATCACCCCTTTTGTATTTTAAGTTCTTTGGAATTTTTACTTTACTCATCGGATCATCCCATAGAGGTGAATTGTCATATCCACTCTCCCATGGATGTAAAATTGAGACTAATCCTGAATTATTTGGGTCTCTAAATTTAATGAACCATTTGTGATATTTTAAAACACCTTTAATAATTTTTTTAAATTCTGCTTTTTCTTTTTTAATTTTATTTTTATCTAAAATTAACTTTATTATTATTGCCAAAATAGGAGGTTGGGTAATTCCAGATGAATGAATTTTATTTCCACAGGCCCAAACAGAATGGTTTGGATAATAATTAGTATTTAAATCATGAAACAAAATATGAGGTATCATTCCATCTTTCCATTGACCTCTAATAAGTGTATTTAATTCATCTAAAGCATATTTAAGTTTAAAATGTGAATAACCTAAAGCTATAAATCCAGAGTCCCAATTCCATTGAGCTGGGTATAATTTATTATTGGTTGGTAAAGTGTATCCCTTTTTTTTATTACCTAATAACACTTTTTTAGCTGAATTAATAAATTTTTTCATTAACCCTTTACGCTTCCAGCAGTTAGTCCACTTACTAAATATTTTTCAAAATAAACAAAAATAAATAAAACTGGAATGGTGACTACAACAGATCCTGCCATTAAATATTGTCTAGGGGTTTCTGCATCACCACTCAAATATTGTATCGCTCTTGATAAAGTAAATGAATTTGGATTATCTAGAAACATTAAAGAAAACAAGAATTCATTCCATGCAATCATAAATACGTAAAGAGCAACTGAAGAAATGGCAGGAATACTTAATGGTAAAATAATTTTTATAATAATTCCAAACCAGTTTAATTTATCCATAATAGCAGCTTCTTCTAATTCCTTAGGTATACTTTTGAAATATCCTTGAAGCATATATATCGCAACTGGCAAAGTAGTTGCTGTATATACTATTAAAAGCCCACCTACATTATTTCTTAACCCTAGCTGACTAAATACGGTATACAAAGGTATTACTAAAACTATAGCAGGAAACATGTAAATAATTAATATTGAAGTAGACAAAAAGTTTTTTCCAAAAAAATTTAGTCTTGCAACTGCATATGCAGCTGGAATAGCAAAAATTAATGTGATTATAACTGTACCAACTGATACAAATGTACTGATAAGTATATATCTTCCAAATTTATAAGTATCAAATATGACAAAGTAAGATTTAAACAGTTCTTTAATATCTTGAGCAAAATTAATACTAAAGTCCAAAGGATTTATAAGCAGTGCAGCTTGTGTTTTAAAGCTTGTAACTATCATCATGTAAAATGGAAATAAAATTACAAATGAAAACAAAACAATTCCAAAAAGAGTTAAAAATTCAAATAAAACTGATTGAGACGAATGCTCAAGTTCTAAGTTTTTTTGATTGTATTTATCAATTTTAAAAGAATGGAAAATAATAATTCCAAATACACCAATATTATACCAAACAGGCATGTTTTGGATGATAAATCCATCAATTAAAGTGAAGAAAGATGCAAATACTATTGATTTTATATAACTATTTAATTTATCTCCAATAACAAGATTAATCAGGGAAATTCCTATACCAAGAGATAATATAATCGCAAAATTAAAATTCTTTAAATCGATACCTTGTAATGTTGATAAAATCTTCCAAATAGAAATTACAGAAAATAAAAAAATTGATGAAATGAATGAATATAATATTAAAGATCTAATTTTCATCTGCCCTCTTCCCTAAAAGTCTAAAATAGACAAACATAAAAATTAAAAGTAGAGCAACAATTACAATAGATACAGCAGAACCCATGCCAATATCAGATATTGTAAATCCTTGTTCATAAACATTTATTGGTAAAGTTCTCGTACCAGATGCACCACCAGTAAGTAAAAAAATATCCTCAAACTTATTAAAGTTCCATATAAATCTTATCATAAATAAAATAGATATAACTGCTGTGATTTGAGGAAGTGTAATACTGACAAATTTTTGGACAGGTCCTGCGCCATCTACATCAGCTGCTTCGTATAATTCTTTAGGAATTGCCTGAAGACGAGCTAATATAAAAAGAAAAGCTAAAGGGAAATAACGCCAAATTTCGAAAATAATAACAGTTGTTAATGCTAATCTTAATTTCAAATCAAAACCAAAAAAATTAATAGTTAAATATTTTTGACCTAATAGGTTTAAAGGCTCCTGAATAACTTGAAAATTTAATAAAAGGTTATTTAAAGTACCGCTGTAAGGATCCAATAATAGTTCCCAAGTATATGCTAAGGCAACAACAGGTCCTACATAAGGAAAAAGAAGTATGCTTCTCATAAATGTTCTTCCAAAAAATTTTTGATTTACAAGCTGAGCTGCTAAAATTCCAAACACAATTGATCCTATTGTCCCAAAAAAAGTATAATAAAATGTCGTCATTAACAGATCAAAAAATTCGTTTTGAAAAAAAACTTTTTTAAAATTTTTTAATGTGAAGTTGGTATTTAAAAGAATATTATCTGATTTACCTGATAATTTTGGTTTAATAGATTTAATTTCTTTTTTGTTGATTTTTTCACCCTTCTTGTTTTTTAAAATAATTTGAAAATTCTCTTTGTATTTAGCTTTCCAATTCCCAAAATTACAATTAATTATATTTGATTTAAATTGGCATCTTTCATCTAAATTTAGAGGTTCAACATTCTTTGGGGTTTTATCTTGAAATTTTACATCTCTTATATCCAATATTAACGAGCTGTTTCTTAACTTATAAATTATCTTTATCTCATCTGAGCTATCTTTAATCGATTTAACTATTTTTTTTGCTCTAGGTTCTGGAATTCTTATATCTTTTAGGCCTACTTCCTTAAAACTAATCCAAACATTAGCAAATATAGGAAATAATATAATTGAAAAAACAAGAAAAACTGCAGGTAATAATAAAATATAGGCAGTCCTTTTTTCTATTTTTGAAAGTGTATCGCTCATAATAAAAGCGGATAATACACATTATCCGCTTTCATTAAAATTTATTTTATAATCTAGAATTGAGCCAGTTTTTGATTGATCATGTCTACTGCTTGATCAATATCAATCTGTCCGTCTACATATAATCTAGTTATTCTATTAATAAACTTGTTATTAATAATTTTAGATGCTCTAGATAGTTCGCCCTCTTTAACACCCCATCTTTTAGCCTTATCTAATCCAGCAACTATATCATTTATTACATCTTCTGAATATAAATCTGACAATGGCGCTTTTCTATCAACTCCAACAGGTAATTTACTCCATGCTTTTGTAAATGCTTCAGGATCGCTAGCATTTCCTCTTCTCACAGGAAATTTACCTTCTGGTGCGATTGAAAGTGTCTTTGTATAACCTTCATCCATTGAATATTTGATAAATGCACTTGCTTCTTCAGTGTCAGCATCAGCAGTTATTCCAAAATATCTAACGTCAGCCCAAGCAGCCCCTTTTCTATTATTAGGACCTTTCAGATTTGTTATAAAACCAGTTTTAGAAGCTAACTCACCAGAAGTTGGATCGTCATTTATTGTTGGAGGAGCTGAATCTCTTAATCCTGCAAGTTCATCCATTATAAATGGTGACCAAATTATCATTGGAGTTTTTCCAGCAAAGTACAATTCTCTAGATTGTTTCCAATATAACTCTCCTGGAGGACTTGCATTTGCAATAACTTTATAAAACTCTAAAGCTGCCTTTAACTTTTTGCCTTGTTTTTTTACTCCACCTTTTTTAACAACGTTAACTCCATTTGCTAAAAGAACATGCTCTAAAACCTGGCTCATAAAATTTTCATCAGTTTTAGTAGCTGCAACAAATCCAAACATTCCGTCGCCAGAAAGCGCTTCTACTGCTTTAGTTATATTTTCATAACTTGTTGGTGGTTCAAGACCTGCTTTTTCAAATAAATCTTTTCTGTAGACAACCATTTGTGTCCAACCATCAACTGGTACAGCTGCTATTTTAGATCCACTTTTAGCCATGTTTAATGCGCCTGGTGCAAAAGTTTTTTTGCCAAGTTCTTTAACAACTGCATTATTAGCATCTACATCTAATATTCCAGCTTCAGCCCAAGGTAAAACATATTGTAAAGTGTGGTATATCACATCCGGAAGATCACCAGCTGCTGCTGCAGCTGTTGCTCTTGTTCCTAAATCTTTCTCTTCTACAGGAATAACTTCAACCTTAATGCCAGTTTTAGCCTCAAAATCCTTGGCCATAGCTTCTTGTTTTGCCATTCTAGCTGGTTGAACTTCTGTAGTCCAAAAAGTGATGTCTGCAAAACTAATATTTGTTACAAAAAATATTAGAGTGCAAACAGTTATTATTATTTTTTTAATCATTGATTTCCCCTCTTTTCGTTGATTAACAAAAGAAATGTATCAGCGAGGCAAATGAAAGACAATAGGTTTAAAGTGTCTTTATAACTCAAAAAGTCAATAAATATAATATTTTTTAAATTAAGAATTTTTTATTTTTTAGAATTGATCTAATCATTTGAAACATTAAAGGAATTTTTTTTGAATCAAATTTTTTTAAAATAAAAGGCGCAATTTCTCTTACAAGTTGTTCGCCTTCTACAGTATCATTTGCCATAAACTTTTTTTTAGCTCTTTGAAAAGTAAACCCTTGTCCCAAGTAGTTGCCCATTTTACTATTTCTTCCACCCGCAGCACTTACATACAAGTCTCCTATACCTGCTAAACTTAAAACCGTATCTTCTTTTCCTTTTAAACGTTTAGTGATGTATTTCATTTCTAACAATGATTTTTGAAACAAACTTGAAGATTTATTTAAACTTAAACCAGAGCCTATTATCATAGAATAAATATTTTTTATTGCTGAACATATTTCAACACCAATCACATCTTTAGAATATTCGATCAAATAGTATTTTGTAGAAATCATTTTACCTAACAATTTTGCAATCTTAATATTTTTGTTAGCGATGATCACACTAGTTTTGCATTTTCTAGCTAATTCTTTAGCTAAACATGGTCCTTTCAAAACTGACAAGTTTAATTTAGGAGAACTTTTTAAAAGGGTTTGTGAAATAGTTAAAATCTTTTTATTTAGCTTTTCATATTTAAGACCTTTTGTAAGTACTAAAATTGGAGATTTTACTTTAAATTTTTTTAATTCATTCGCGATAAAATTTATACCTGTTAGGCTTAATGCTATAACTATAAGATCATATTTTTCATAAAATAATTTATTAGAATATTTTTTAAATTTAAGTTTTTTCGGAAGATTAATTTTTAAAGCTGAATGAAATTTATTTTTTGATGATAAATTTTTAATAAATCTTTGACTGTATGGTTCTGTTATAAATACTTTATGATTATTATCTGTACATGGAATAGAAAAAGCTGAGCCCATGGCCCCACCTCCAATAATTAGAATTTTTTTCATAAATAAATTACTAAATTTAACTATTTATTATTAACAAGTAATTTTAAAGAAAAAATAGTTTTATTTTTTTGATTTTATTAATAAAATAACTTTTAAAATTATACAGTTTATATGAATAAAATAGCGATAATTGGTGCGGGACCGTGTGGTCTGTCAATGTTAAGGGCTTTCGAACATGCTGAGAAAAAAGGAGAAAAAGTTCCAGAAATTGTATGTTTTGAAAAACAGGATGATTGGGGAGGATTATGGAACTACAGTTGGAGAACTGGTTCTGATCAATACGGTGACCCTGTTCCCAATAGTATGTACAGATATTTATGGTCAAATGGACCAAAAGAATGTTTAGAGTTTGCAGATTATTCATTTGATGAACATTTTGGAAAACCTATTCCGTCATTTCCACCAAGAGAAGTATTATACAACTATATAATTGGGAGAGTTAGCAAAGGAAACATTAAAAGCAAAATAAAATTTAGCACGAGCGTAAAGAGTGTAAATTATAATTCAGATAAATTTGAAGTAAGCTATCAAGATAAAACTAACAATAAAATATTACACGACAAATTTGATTATGTTGTTGTTTCAACAGGACATTTTTCGGTTCCATTTATACCTGAATACAAGGGCATGAGTTCTTTTCCAGGAAGAATAATGCATTCTCATGATTTTAGAGATGCTGAAGAATTCAGAGATAAAAATGTTATAGTTCTTGGAAGTAGTTATTCAGCTGAAGATGTTGCACTACAATGTAATAAATACGGAGCTAAAAGCGTAACAATTGGTTATAGACACAATCCAATGGGTTTTAAATGGCCTTCGGGCATGAAAGAAGTTTATTATCTAGATAGATTAGAGGGAAGCAAAGCAATTTTTAAAGATGGTACAGAACAAGAAGCGGACGTAATTATATTATGTACAGGATACTTGCATCATTTTCCTTTTTTAAATGAAAAACTGAGTTTAAAAACTCATAATAGATTATATCCACCAAAATTATACAAAGGAGTTGTGTGGCAAGATAATCATAAGCTAATGTACCTAGGTATGCAGGATCAATTTCATACTTTTAATATGTTTGATTGCCAGGCATGGTTTGCGAGAGATGTGATAATGAATAAAATTAAAATTCCAAATGATAGTGAAATAGAAAAAGATATTTCAAAATGGGTTTCTATGGAAGAAAAATTAGAAAACCCAGATCAAATGATAGATTTTCAAACTGAATATACTAAAGAACTTCATGAAATGTCAGATTATCCAAAAATTGATTTTGAATTAATAAGAAAACATTTCAAGGATTGGGAACATCATAAAATGGATGATATTTCTACTTACAGAAATAAATCTTTTTCATCGCCTGTGACTGGATCCATTGCCCCAATTCACCATACCCCTTGGGCATCTGCGATGGATGATTCCATGGATACATTTTTAAAATAATAAATTTTCTATAATAATGTTTTTTTGACGGATAACTTCCACCCATTCAACAATTTGTTTCTAAGAATATTGCTTAATTTAGGTTTAAAAATTTTATCTTTTTTCCATGTTCTCTTTATTTGATCTAATGATTTAAAGACACCAATTTGGTATCCAGCAAATAATGCAACCCCCAGAGCTGTAGTTTCCAAAACTTTGGGTCTTTCTGTTTTAACATTGATAATATTTGCTAAAAATTGCGAGAACCAATTATTTTTAACCATTCCGCCATCAATTTTAATTTTATTAGGCTTCAAGCCATCCTTCCTCATTGCATTAAAAAGATCATAGCTTTGATATGCCACAGACTCTATCACTGCCCTTACCAAAGTTTTCCAATCACTGTCTCTAGTTAATCCTGTTATAACTCCTCTTGTATCAGGTCTCCAATATGGGGCTCCCATTCCACTAAAAGCTGGGACAACATAGACGCCTTCATTATTTTTTTTTGATTTAGCAATTTGTTCAGTATCATAAACATTGTTTATTAGCTTTAACTTATCTCTTAACCATTGAACACCTGCCCCAGCAATAAAAATAGAGCCTTCTAGAGCAAAGGTGTTTTTTCCATTTAATCTGTAACAGATTGTAGTTAATAATTTATTTTTTGAAAAAATCTTTTTTGATCCTGTATTCATTATTGCAAAAGCTCCAGTTCCATAAGTACTTTTTATTGAGCCTTTTTCAAAACAAGATTGACCAACAGCTGCAGCTTGTTGATCACCTAAAACTGCAGATATAGGAATTTCATATCCAACTATTTTTTTATTTGTTACTCCAAAATTATCTGCTGAATTTTTTACCTCTG
>CACJUO010000018.1 GCA_902596675.1 uncultured Pelagibacteraceae bacterium
TTCTTTGATATTTTTATTTTCAGGCAAATATTCAATTTCACCTAATTCATTATTTCCAGTTCCTGATAAAATTGCACTGACAGAACCTGGCTCAATAATGACAGGAATTTTACTATTTAAGTCACTTATAAGTAATACTCTTGAAGTAAGATAGTTTGAGTCAACAACCTTTCCTATAAAGTAAGAATCGCTTCTAACCGCAGACCCTAATTTTATGCCATGCTTAAAACCTTTGTTTATAAGCAAAGATCTTAAATATGGACTTTTCTGATCTAATAACACTTTTGTAATATGAAATTCCTCTTCATAGAGATTTTTTTCATCTATTAGTTTTTTTAATCTTTGATTTTCTTCTTTAAAAAAATTATTTTCCAATATTAAGTTTTTGTTATTTGACTCAACATTTTTTAATTTTATGTATTCATCATACATATTTAAATGATCTGTAAATGAGGAATATGTTTTTGAAATTGATTTGAAAGGAGCAGAAACAACATATGATGATTTTATAATAATATCTTTTGTAAGCAGTCTTGCCTGATTTATGGGACCTGATTTAAAGTACTCTAAAGATAGAATTACTATTGATATTATAATAAGAGTTAATAAAGAAAATTTTTGTCTATTCTCTTTACTTAAAAAAACGGAACGAGCAGATATAACGAAATCATCTCTGCCCATTTCTTTAGACATTTTAATTAATACTCAGATAAGACTGATGAAAAAGTTTCCTCTTGGTCTAATGCTTTACCAGTTCCAATTGCAACACATGACAAAGGGTCATCAGCAATATTTACTGGAAGACCTGTTTCTTTTGAAAATCTCTTGTCTATATTATTTAAAAGTGAACCACCTCCTGTCATTGTAAGTCCCATATCAACTAAATCTGCTGATAATTCTGGAGGTGTGTTCTCTAATGCCTTTTTAATTGCAGATACTATATCTTTTAAAATTGGGTTTAATGCTTCTGCAGTGTCCTCCTCTGAAATATTCACTTCCTTAGGTGTTCCAGATCTTAAGTCTCTTCCCTTAACTGCATAAGTATTATTATTTGTTGGTATAGCGGTACCTACATCCTTTTTGATTTTTTCAGCCGTGCTATCACCTATCATTAAATTGTACTCTTCTCTCATATAATCCTTTAAAGAATTATCCATTGCATCTCCAGCTACTCGTAAAGATTCAGAATAAACTACACCACCTAAAGATAAAACAGCAATCTCTGTTGTGCCACCACCTATGTCAACAACCATTGAGCCTGTAGCCTCTGAGATTGGAAGTCCTGCTCCTACAGCTGCAGCAATTGGTTCCTCAATTAGATTTACCTTACGAGCTCCAGCTGCAAGAGCACTGTCTTGAATAGCTTTTCTTTCAACAGGGGTAGAGCCAGTAGGAACACAAATTAAAATTCTAGGATTTGCCAAAGTTTTTTTGTGAACTTTTTTTATAAAATGCTTTATCATTTCTTCGGTTACAACAAAATCAGCAATAACTCCATCTCGTAATGGTCTTATAGCTTGTATATTTCCTGGGGTTCTCCCTAGCATCGTTTTTGCCTCGTCTCCAACTGCTAAAACTGATTTTTTTCCCTTATTTTCAACAACTGCAACTACCGATGGCTCATTTAAAACCACTCCTTTACCTTTTAATACCACTAGCGTATTTGCTGTACCAAGATCTATAGCCATATCTTGGCTCCATAGTTTTTTTAAGTTACTTAACATTGCCATTTTTAGATGCCTTTCATTTTTTGATTTTCATAATTTTGATTTTCTAAATTTTGTCCTGGTGCCGTTTTATCTCGTTTAATAATCATTTTATTTAAAGAGTTAATATAAGCATTAGCAGAGGCTACTAGAGTATCTGTATCTGCGGCTTGTCCAACAGTAGTTTTTCCATTTTCTTCAATTTTAACACTTACTGTAGCTTGAGCATCTGTTCCTTCTGTAACAGCATGTACTTGATAAAGTTGTAAATTAACCTCATGAGGATATAGTTTTTTAATACATTTGAAAATTGCATCTACAGGTCCATCACCGGTTTCATGTGCTTTTTTAATTTCGCCAAAAACATCTAATGTCATTTCGGCTCTTTGAGGTTCTCCAGTTCCAGCGAATACTTTTAAAGATTTTAAATTAATTGCATTTACTTTATTATCAATGATTAAACTGTCGTCAATTAGAGCGATTATATCTTCATCATAAACATGTTTCTTTTTGTCAGCTAAGATTTTAAATTTAGCAAATGCATTATCTACTACATCATCAGTAAGATCGGGATAACCTAAACTTGTCAATTTATCTTTGAATGCATGTCTTCCTGAGTGTTTTCCCATTACTAATGATGTTTGTTGAACTCCAACACTTTCTGGAGTCATAATTTCATAAGTTTGTCTATTTTTTAACATTCCATCTTGGTGAATTCCTGCTTCATGAGCAAAGGCATTCTTTCCAACAATAGCCTTATTATATTGAACTGGAAAACCTGTAGCATTTGAAACAATTTTTGATGCTTTGCTTAAAAGAGTGGTTTCAATTCCTGTTTCAAAGGGCATTAAGTCAGGTCTTGTTTTCATAGCCATAACAACTTCTTCAAGAGCAGCATTACCAGCTCGTTCTCCTAACCCATTAATTGTACATTCTATTTGTCTAGCACCTGCCTGAACACCTGCTAGAGAATTAGCAACTGCCAATCCTAAATCATTATGACAATGTGTTGAAAGAATTGCTTTGTCAATATTTGGAACTTTATTTAATAAGGTTTCAATAATTTTTGTAAATTCAGATGGTATTGTATAACCTACTGTATCTGGAATATTGATTGTTTTGGCACCACATTTAATTGCAAGCTCGACAGTTTTACACATATAATCCATATCAGTTCTCGTACCATCTTCACATGACCACTCAACATCGTCTGTGAAATTTCTTGCATAAGTTACATTTTGTTTTATGGCTTCATAAACTTCTTCCGGTGATTTATTAAGCTTGTGTTTCATGTGCAAAGGACTTGTTGAAATAAAAGTATGAATTCTAAATCTTTTTGAGTGTTTAAGCGCCTCATGACATCTATCAATATCTTTTTTTGAATGTCTTGCTAAACCTGCAGGTATTGATTTTTTTAATATCTTACTGACTTCAGTTACTGCTTCAAAATCTCCTGGGGACGCAATTGGAAATCCAGCTTCAATAATATCAATTCCAAGTTCATCAAAAACTCTAGCAATTTGAATTTTTTCCTCTAAACTCATTGATGCGCCTGGAGATTGCTCTCCATCTCGCATAGTAGTATCAAAGATATAAACTCTATTTTTATCAGTCATTTTATTATTATAAGCGTATGTATCATACATGCTCACGCTCAGATTGCAAAATAAAATGGCTATTTTAGACCAAATAAAACAATAATTTATCTACTTCTTATCGCTATCAACAAGTTTCTTTTTTGAAATCCAAGGCATCATAGCCCGAAGTTCAGCGCCAACTTTTTCAACCGAGTGTTCTGCTAATTTAGCCCGTGTTGCAAGAAAGTTTTTTTGACCATTTTTGCATTCTTCCATCCATTCTTTTGTAAATTTACCAGATTGAATTTCTGCTAAAACTTCTTTCATTCTTTGCTTAGTTTCATCTTTTTTAATTATTCTTGGACCTGACTGATACTCACCATACTCTGCTGTATTTGAAATTGAATAATTCATATTAGCAATTCCACCCTCATATATTAAATCAACAATCAATTTAACCTCGTGAACAGTTTCAAAGTAAGCCATTTCTGGTTCATATCCAGCTTCCACTAAAGTTTCGTATCCATTTTTAATTAATTCAACAAGTCCTCCACATAATACTGTTTGTTCTCCAAATAGATCAGTTTCAACTTCATCTTTAAATGTAGTTTCAATTATTCCAGATCTACCTCCACCAACAGCTGACGCATATGACATTGCTAAATCTCTTGCTTTACCAGAACCATCTTGGTGAACAGCAAATAAACAAGGTACACCACCACCTTTTTCATACTCACTTCTTACTAAATGTCCAGGTCCCTTAGGCGCAACCATAAACACATCTAAATCTTTTCTAGCTTTAATAAGATCGTAGTGAACATTTAAACCATGAGCAAACGCAATAGATGTTCCTTCTTTAACACGTTGCTCAATATGATTTTTATATATTGATGCTTGTAATTCGTCTGGAGTTAATATCATCACTACATCTGCCCATTCTGCAGCATCAGATAAATTCATTACCTTTAAACCTTTAGATTCAGCTTTTTCAATACTTGATGAACCTTCTCTTAAAGCTACAATAACTTCTTTAACACCGCTATCTCTTAGATTAAGTGCATGTGCATGTCCTTGGCTTCCATAACCAAAAATTGCTACTTTTTTATCTTTTATTAAATTTACGTTAGTATCTTTTTCATAAAACATTTTCATAATTTCTCTCCTTTAATATTAATTTATTTAAATATTTCTGACCCTCTAGTCATGGCAACTGCACCTGTTCTTGAAACACTTACCAAACCAAATTTTTTTAAATTTTTTGACATACTATCTATTTCTCTTCTTAAAGCTGTAATTTGTATAACATTTGATTTATTTGTTTTATCTAATATTACTGGATTAAAATTTTTACAAGCTTCAAACGCTTTGTTTAATTTTTCATTGTTTGCAACAAACTTAAACAATGCCATTTCTTTAAAAATAACATTTTTATCTTCTCTCTTAAAATCTGCTACTTTATGGACTGGTACTAATTTTTTTAATTGAAGTTTAATCTGATCTACTACTTGTGGTGTACCTGTAGTTACAATTGTTATTCTTGAAATATTTTGCTGCTGATCGACCTCAGCTACTGCAAGAGATTCAATGTTGTAACCTCTACCAGAAAATAAACCAACTACACGGGCTAAAACTCCAGCTTCATTATCTACCCACACAACTATAATATGAGTATCTGGCTTCTGTTTTTTTCCTGCAAAACTATATGCTGATTTTGAATTAGCCATTAAACCAGTGTTCTACCCTTTCCAGTAATCTTTTTTTCTTTTTGATCTTTAGGACCAAGCAACATTTGATTATGAGGTTTTCCAGAAGGTATCATTGGAAAACAGTTTTCTTGTTTATCTACAAGGCAATCAAATATTACTGGTCGATCTGTGTTTAACATTTCAATGATCTTATCATCCAATTCATCTGGTGTTTTTGCTCTTATGCCGATACAGCCATAAGCTTCAGCCATTTTAACAAAATCTGGCAATGCAGCGGTGTAACTCTCAGAATAATTTTTATCATGAAGTAATTCCTGCCATTGTCTTACCATTCCCATGTATTCATTATTTAAAATAAATATTTTTATGGGTAAATTGTATTGCACTGCTGTAGACATTTCTTGCATAGTCATTAAAACAGAGGCTTCTCCAGCAATATCAATAACTAATTTTTTAGGATGTGCAATCTGAACTCCAACAGCTGCTGGTAAGCCATACCCCATTGTACCGAGACCCCCAGATGTCATCCATCTATTTGGTTTATTGAATTTATAGTGTTGTGCGGCCCACATTTGATGTTGGCCTACTTCAGTTGTGATATACGCGTCTTTATCTTTAGTTAGCTCATATAATCTTTCAATTGCATACTGTGGTTTTATTGTCTCTTCACTTCCAATATAATCTAATGATTTTTTAGATCTCCATTTCTGTATTTGTTCCCACCAGTTAGATATTTGAGATTTATTTGACTTAGAAAAATTTTTTTTTGATTTTTTAAAAGTTTTTAGTGTTGTCGTTAAAACTGATTTAATATCTCCAACAATTGCTAGATCTACTTTTACATTTTTATTTATAGATGATGGATCTATATCAATATGAACTTTTTTAGATTTGGGAGAAAACTCGTCAATTTTGCCAGTAATTCTATCGTCAAACCTTGCGCCAACGTTTATCATTAAGTCACAACTATACATAGCGTTGTTTGCCTCATAAGTGCCATGCATGCCTAACATCCCTAAAAATTGATTGTCGTCAGCAGGGAAACAACCCAGACCCTGTAAAGTTGAAGTTATTGGAAAACCTGTTGCATACACAAGTTCTCTTAAAAGTTCACTTGCTTTTGTTCCCGAATTTATTACTCCACCTCCAGTATAAAAAATTGGTTTTTTTGCTTTGCTAATTAAATTAATTAATTCATCAATATTTTTTTGTGAAAAGTTATCATGAGATTTACCATTTAATTTTTTATTCTTTTTATAATTTTTGTATTTAGATTTTTGAAATTGAATATCTTTAGGAATATCAACTAAAACTGGTCCTGGTCTACCTGTTGTTGCTACTTCAAAAGCTTTATGCATTATTTCAGCTAAGTCATTAATATCTTTTACTAACCAGTTATGTTTAGTACAAGGTCTAGTAATTCCGGTTGTGTCACATTCTTGAAATGCATCTGTGCCAATTAAATGAGTTGGAACTTGTCCTGTGATGCAAACTAACGGAACAGAGTCCATGTAAGCATCTGTTAAGGCAGTAACAGCATTGGTAGCTCCAGGACCTGAAGTTACTAACAGTACACCTGGTTTTCCGGTTGATCTTGCATAGCCTTCAGCTGCGTGTCCTGCGCCCTGCTCATGTCTTACTAAAATATGTTTTATGGAATTAAAATTTTTTAATTCATCATATATTGGAAGGACTGCTCCTCCAGGATAACCAAATATGTGGCTAACATTTTGATCTTCCAAACATTTGAATACAATTTCAGCTCCTGAATATAATTTTGACATTCAGCCAATCTAGCTGAAGTTGTACTCATTGGTCAAGTTATTGTGAGGATTTTTATAATTTTTTTATAAATTTTGAAAGGGCCTTAATATCAAATTTTTGCCAATCACTCATATGACCTCTAGACCAAGTACGCTGTCTTTTAGCGTATTGTCTGGTTTTTATAACAATATTTTGTTTTAAATCATGAATAGAAGTTTTTTTATCAATAAAATCTTTAATCTCTCTTATTCCTATGACTTTGAAGATGTTGCTATCGCTCTTCAAATTGAGCCTTAAAAAATCCTTAACTTCTTGAATAGCTCCATCTTTCATCATTTGGTCTACTCTCTTGTAGATTTTATTAATTAATTCATCTTTAGGATAATCAATATAAATTTTTATAAATTGATCCTTTTTAAAAATTGGTTTTGTTTTCTTATACCATTCAAAAATTGATTTCTTTGAAATCAAAATAACTTCATAAGCTCTGATTGATCTTTGTGCATCAGTTGGGTCAATCCTATTTTTAACTGATGGATCGATTTTTAAGAGTTTTAAATAAAATTTTTTTTGACCTAAATTATTTTGCATTTGTCTTATTTTATTACGAATGGGGATTGGTATTTTTGGGATTTTAACTAATCCATCAGTCAGGGCTTTGAAATAAAGACCAGTGCCACCAACTAAAATTGGTATTTTATTTTTGTCTCTTATTTTTTTAATATTCTTATTTGCTAATTGTAACCACTCACCTGATGAAAATTCTTTTTCAACACTTCTAAAACCATATAAATGATGTTCTATTTTTTTTAAATCAATTTTTGAAGGTCTAGCAGTCAGTATGTTTAATTCTTTATATACTTGCATACTATCCGCATTAATTATTTCCCCATTCAATTTTTTAGCAATTTTTAATGCAAATTTTGATTTGCCTGATGCTGTGGGACCTGAAATTAATATTATTTTGGACTTAAGGTCCATTTAGTTATTTTAATTTAACACCAACATATGTTCTTTGATTTTGGTTATTATATATTGCAATCAGTAAGTTATTTTCATCACTTCTTAATTTCAATTTTACCACATTATCAAGATCACCTATTGTATTAATTTTTTTTCTATTAGCCTCAACAATAACATTATTTACTTGGAGATAATTAATTGGACTATCTTTATCTATTTTTGTAATTACTACTCCACTAGTACTTTTTGGAAGGTTTCTAGCCTCAATATCATCTTTACTTAATAAACGAACATCGATTTTTAAACCTTCAATTCTCCTCACTTTTGGTTTTTCAATTACAGGTTTTTGTGCTTTAAAGTCCTCAGATGTTTCTAATCTTCCAAGAACTATTTCTTTTGTAATTTCTCGTTTATTTCTCCAAACTTTAACAATTACTTTTTTTCCAACATCCGTTTCAGCAACAATTTTTGGTAGTTCTTTCATTTCATTAATTGGTTTTCCATCAAACTCTAAAATTATATCTCCCGGTTTAATTCCTCCTTTGTCGGATGGACTATTGTCCGCAACACTTGCAACTAGAGCACCTCTAGGTTTATCTAGCTTTTCTGCATCTGCTATTCCTTGATCTACTACTTGAATTCTAACTCCAAGCCATCCTCTTTTTGTTTCTCCAAATTCAATTAATTGATTTATTACTTTTTGAGCACTATTAGATGGTATCGCAAAGCCTATTCCAATTGAGCCAGATTGACCAAGTATAGCTGTATTTATTCCAATGACATCTCCACTCATATTAAATAGTGGGCCTCCTGAATTTCCTTGATTTATTGAAGCGTCAGTTTGAATATAATCCTCATATCTTGAGAGTCCTATGCTTCTATTTCTAGCAGAAATTATTCCTGCTGTTACAGTGCCTCCAAGGCCAAATGGATTGCCAATCGCAATAACCCAATCTCCAATTCTGGCTTTATCTGAGTTACCAAATTTTACTGGCTTAAATTTTTTGTCAGAATCTATTTTTAATACAGCGATATCCATACCTGCATCAGCACCAAGAACCTCAGCTTTATAATCTTGATCTCCATTAACTCTAACAAATATATCTGATGCGCCCTGAATAACATGGTTGTTTGTTATTACAATTCCATCCTCATCAATTATAAAACCTGATCCTAACGCACTAGTTTGCCTTTGTTGAGGAGAACCAAACATATCTTCAAATGGCGAACCTGGGGGAAATTCAAATGGCAAAGGGTTTGATCTTGTTGTAACAGTTGTAGTTGTTGATATATTTACAACTGATGGCATTAATCTCTCTGCTAAATCTGCAAATGATGATGGAATTTCTTGAGCTTTGGAAATTGAAAAATAATTTATTGAAATTATTAAGATTGATAAAATTTTGTAAATATTTTTCATGACTTTGAATACCAAATAATTATAAATCCTATAATTGCAAATACTAATCCGCCTGCTCTGAGTTGTTTATCAGCTACAGCATCAAGTTTTTTTAGCATATTTTTCATTTTTGATGGAAATAAGGCATATAAAACACCCTCAATAAATAAGAAAAGACCAAATGCTATGATCAATTCTTTCATATTAACTAAAATTGTTATTTTTCTTTATTTCCAAAAAATTTAAAAAACTCACTGTCTGGAGATAAAATCATTGATGTTTCTCCACCAATTAAAGCTTTTTGGTAAGCTTGCATTGCTCTGTAAAATCCGAAAAATTCAGGGTCTTGTCCAAATGCATCTGCAAAAATTTTATTCTTTAGACCGTCACCTTCCCCTTTCATTATCTCAGATTTTTTTTGAGCATCTGCAAGAATAACTGTGACTTCTTTGTCTGCAGTAGACGTTATTGTTACAGCCATTTCTGCTCCTTTTGCTCTAAATTCTTTTGCTTCTCTTTCCCTTTCAGTTTGCATTCTTCTGAAAATTGCATCGCTGTTAGCTTGAGGTAAGTCCGCTCTTTTAATTCTTACGTCAACAATATTTATTCCAAAATTTTCCGCCTCGTTATTTACACCTTGTTGAATTAAGGCCATCTGTTTAGATCTATCCTCAGATAATAATGTTTGTAACTTTTGTTGACCTAATACGTTTCTTATTCTTGAGTTTATAATTGTTGCTAATCTTGATCTTGCGACTCTTTCATTACCCACTGAAATATAAAATTTTAATGGATCAACAATTTGAAATCTTGCAAATGCATCAACAATTAAACGTTTTTGATCTGAAGCAATTACTTCTTCTGGAGGTGTATCTAAATTTAAAACCCTCTTATCTAAAAAAACCACATTTTGAATAAATGGAATTTTAAAATTAAGACCTGGTTTTAATATTATTCTTTTTGGATCACCAAATTGAAGAACGATTGCTTGATTGACTTCTTTAACTATAAATATTGAGAAAAATAGCGTTGCAGCTACTAAAATAATTATTGGCAGTATAAATTTTCCAGCTTTCATTAATTTGTCCCCGATTTTAGCTCTTGCAATGGAAGATATGGAACTACACCAGATCCAGAATCTTTGTCGATAATAATCTTGTTAATATCTGCAAGGACTTGTTCCATTGTTTCTAAATACATTCTTTCTTGAGTTACATCTTTTGCTTTTGCATACTCTGCATAAATAGATAAAAATCTACTTGCTTCACCTTCTGCTTTTGCGACAACTTCTTTTTTATAAGCTTCTGCGGCTTGTAAAATTTTCGCAGCTTCTCCTCGAGCTCTTGGTATTACATCATTCGCATAAGCCTCTGCTTCGTTTTTAGATCTCTCCATATCAGCTCTAGCAGCCTGGACATCTCTAAATGCATCAATTACCTGATCTGGTGGGTCAGCTTTCTGAGTTTGAACCTGAGTAATTTGTACTCCACTTTCATATTCATCAAGTATACCTTGTATAATATCTTGTGTATCTCTTTCTATAACTGCTCTACCTTCAGTAAGAATTGGTTGAATATCTGATCTTGCTATTACTTCTCTCATCGCAGTTTCGGCTGCAGCCTTAACTGTTCCCTCAGGGTCTTGAATTTTAAATAAAAAATTACCGGCATCTTTAATTACCCAAAATACTGAAAAATCAATATTAACAATATTTTCATCGCCAGTTAACATTAGACTTTCTTCTGGTACATCTGCAACTCCACCACCCTGTCCAAATCCACTGTCTCTTTCTGATCTAAAACCAATATCCATTCTATTTACTTTAGTAACTTTAGGCGTTAGCACACTTTCAATCGGAAACGGTAAATGATAATTCAATCCTGGCTGAGTAGTGTTAACAAATTTTCCAAATCTTAAAACCACACCTTGCTCATCAGGTAAAACTCTATACAAACCACTTAATGCCCAAATAACAACTAATATTATTAATCCAAGTATGATGGGTTTTTTTCCACCTGCGCTACTTCCTGTAAATTTATTTATTGTGTCCTGTAATTTTTTAATAGCCTCATCTAAATTAGGGGGAGTTGGGCCTCTTCTAAAACCTCCTCCGTTTCCACCACTTCCACCACTTCCTGGCGGCGTGCCCCATGGGCTTTGATTTTTATAAATCGTCATTATGTCATTCTATATAGTGTCTTTATGGTCAAAAACAAGGTAAGTGTATTTTTATGAACGATAAAAAAGTAGGTCTTAGTGACACAATGAAGGCAAAAACAGAGCCAAAAACCTTCAAAAGAAACCCAATCCCAGGCACTAAATTTACAATTGCAATATCTAGTGCAAAAGGTGGTGTCGGGAAATCAACTTTTGCTACAAATTTAGCTTTAGCCTTAAAAAAAGTTGGATGCAAAGTAGGAATTTTAGATGCTGATATTTACGGACCATCTTTACCAAAACTATTCTCTATAAATGAAAAGCCAGATAGCGATGGGCAAACTTTGAGGCCAGTTATAAAATATGATATTCAATGTATGTCTATTGGATTTCTCACTGATGAACAAACTCCAATGATATGGCGAGGACCTATGGTAACAAGTGCTATAAAAACCTTTACCCAAAAAGTTGGATGGAAAGATTTAGACTTCATTATCGTTGATATGCCCCCAGGAACAGGAGATACTCAACTAACTTTTGCACAAGAGATTAATGTAGATGGTGCAATCATAGTATCAACTCCTCAGGAGATAGCTCTTCAAGATGTTAAAAGAGGAATAAGAATGTTTGATAAATTAAAAGTGAATATCATTGGTTTAATAGATAATATGAGTCATTTTATTGGGGATGATGGTAAAAAATATACAATTTTTGGTGAGAATGGCGTTGAAAGAACAGCTAAAGAATTTGAAAAAAAATTTTTGGGTCAAATTCCAATAAATGCTGATGTAGGAAAATATGGAGACATGGGTATTCCTATTGTTGAAAAGGATCCAGATCACGAAATAACAAAAATTTATTTAGAATTTGCTGAGAAAATTAAACAATCTTATCTTTAATTTCAAAAGCTTCCATAAGTTCATTCCATTCTCTTTTTGAAAGTCCAGAATTATCGATATTTACATCTTCACCTTTTAATAACTTTTGAATAATAATTTTACCTTTGGCTGAAACTTCTGTTCCACCTACTCTATAATCCATGAAAGCATCATAGGTGATTGGAACCCATCTCTTTAATGTATCCAACATAATATCTGCATAAACTCTTATTTCGTATTGTGCGTGATGATCTGCACGCAATCTTAAAAAATTCATTAAGTTAAGCAAATCTGTTTTCCAGTACCATTGTGTATATGTATTCAAAGTTAAGTTCATTCTCGCTAACTCCCTAGCTAAACCTTTTTTACTCTCATCAATGGTGGATCCATCATATTTTTGATTTAGCATAGTCTCATAGTTATGATATGTTCTTTCAGCATCATTTTTTAAAAGCTCTAAAACTTCTTTTGCTTGTTCTCCTTCAATAACATCTCCTCGACCTTGTCTGTTAGCTATTGATTGTGCAGCTAAATTTTCTGGATCAGGTAAATAAAATTCTTTATCTAAAATTGAATATCTTGCCGAGTATTCATTTACATTTGCTGTACGATGTCTAATCCATTGTCTAGCTATAAATATCGGTAATTTGACATGATATTTAATCTCACACATTTCAAATGGAGTGCTATGCCAGTGACGCATCAGATACTTAATTAATCCACTATCTGTTGAAACTTGTTTAGTCCCCTTACCATATGAAACTCTTGCAGACTGAACAATTGAGCTATCATCCCCCATATAATCAATAACTCTTATAAAGCCGTGATCTAAAGCTGGTAAAGCCTCATATAAAATTTTTTCTAATTCTGGAGCGGTAACTCTTTTAGTTTTATTATCTTGAGATTGTTGTTCTTTTATGTCGTTTATTTGATCTTTTGTAAGTTTCATGAATAAATTATTGAATCTATTTTAATTGGTTTTATATTAATAGTGTTGGTTTTCCAACTATGACGATAAACGAATTTCGTAATAACCATTACGGACGTGGGGGCAGTACCCACCACCTCCACCATTTACAACTTAAGGGGGTGAATTAGGATCGACGGGTGTCTAAAAGTTGTTCTTTCGTTCGGTATTGTTCCGCCGTGATGGGCTAATTTATAAATGCTAACGAAAGTTATGCACTTGCAGCTTAATTAATTTAATAATTAAGTTACGGGGTTTGGGGCACCTGGCAACAGAACGCCCCTTTTTTAATAATATTATAATTTATGGTGCGGCCAGAGAGAATCGAACTCTCATGAGCTAGGCTCACACGGCCCTCAACCGTGCCTGTCTACCAATTTCAGCATGGCCGCAAATAATGCGTCAGATTAAATGAATGACAATTCTATTTCAAGTTGATAAGTTTTTATTATGGAATTCACAACTGAAGTAAAATTAGCAACAGATCCTATATATCAGAAGGTCTCAAAATCTATTCCAGAAATTGAATGGGCATTACATGCTCCATACATTTATAAAATAAATAAATTAAAAAAAGAAAAAAATGCTGTAATTCTTGCACATAATTATCAGACACCAGAAATATATCACGGTATCTCTGATTTCTCAGCTGACTCATTAGCTTTAGCAATTGAGGCCTCAAAAACTGAGGCGGATATTATCGTTATGTGTGGAGTACATTTCATGGCAGAAACTGCAAAACTAATGAGCCCAAACAAAAAAGTTTTGCTACCTGACATGAGGGCTGGTTGCTCTTTATCCTCATCAATAACAGGAGAGGATGTAAAAAATTTAAAAAAACGTTATCCAGGAGTTCCAGTAGTCTCATATGTTAATACTTCTGCAGATGTCAAAGCTGAAACTGATGTTTGTTGTACATCAGCAAATGCTGTTAAAATTGTAAATTCTTTAGGTGTAAAAAAAGTTATATTTTTACCTGATGACTATTTAGCAAAATATGTTGCTTCACAAACAGATGTGGAAATTATTTCTTGGAAGGGTACTTGTGAAGTTCATGAACAGTTTAATGATGAAGAAATAAATGAAATTAGAAAAAATAACCCAGGTATCAAAATTATTGCCCATCCTGAATGTCCACCAGATGTAATACAAGCAAGTGATTTTGCTGGCTCAACAAGTGGAATGATTAAATATGTAAAAGATAACCAACCCGAAAAAGTTATGATGGTTACAGAATGCTCAATGAGTGACAATGTTCAAATTGACAATCCTAACGTAGAATTTATTAGACCTTGTAATTTATGTCCACACATGAAAAGAATTACGCTTCCAAAAATTCTTGATTGCCTAGAAAATGAAAGTAATGAATTAATTATGGATAATGATACAATTGAGAAGGCTAGAAAATCAGTAGAGAGAATGGCTGAAATAGGCAGATAAATTCTGTGCCCAAAATTCAATTAAGTAAAAATTTTATCCGATCAACCTGTAAGCTTGCTCTTAATGAGGACCTTTACCCTTTAGGAGATATAACAACAAATTTATTAAATAATAATTCAATTTCAAAAGTTAAACTAATAAGTAATCAAAAAGGAATTATAGGAGGTCTAGAATTTGCTAAAGAAACTTTTAATTTATTAGACAAAAATATTAAATTTCACATAAAAAAAAAGGAAGGATCAAAAGTTACCAGAGGTTCTGTAATTGCTATAATTGAAGGTAAAATTAAAGATATATTAATTGGAGAAAGAGTTGCTCTAAATTTTCTCTCTCATATTTCAGGGATTGCAACTAAAACTAATAAATTCGTTAAAAAAGTAGGCAAGAAAACAAAAATTTGTTGTACTAGAAAAACAATTCCAAATTTAAGAGTTATTCAAAAGTATGCTGTAAAACTAGGAGGTGGGACTAACCATAGATTTAATTTAAGTGATGAGTTTTTAATAAAAGATAATCATCTAGCCTCATCAAAAAAATTTGAAGAGATAGTGAAAAAAGCAATTAAAACTAAAAAGGGAAGAAAAATTACTGTTGAGGTTGACAATTTAAAACAATTTAAAAGAATTAATGGACTAAAATTTAATACAGTTCTATTTGATAATATGAGCCCAAAAAATCTAAAAGTAGCTGTTAGACATGCAAAAGGAAAATATGAGACTGAAGCCTCCGGAGGAGTAACTTTAAAAAACATAAAAAATTTAGCCTCAACAAAAGTTGATAGAATATCAGTAGGTGAATTAACGCATAGTATCCAAGCTTTGGATTTAAAATTAGAGATTTAATTTTTTTTTATTTGAGCTTGAGCTGCTGCTAATCTTGCAACTGGAACTCTGTAAGGTGAACAAGAAACGTAATCTAAACCAGTTTTTGCACAAAATTCTATACTTTTAGGATCTCCACCATGCTCGCCACAAATTCCAAGTTTTATTTTTTTGTTTTGTTTTCTGCCTTTATCAGTTGCAATTTTAATTAAGTCCCCAACTCCATCATCAATTGATACAAAAGGATCAATATCAAAAATTTTATTCTGTATATAATCGTTTAAAAATTTACCACTATCATCTCTACTAATTCCAAATGTAGTTTGGGTTAAATCATTTGTTCCAAAACTAAAAAATTCAGCATGTTTAGCAATATCTTTGGCT
>CACJUO010000019.1 GCA_902596675.1 uncultured Pelagibacteraceae bacterium
GCTCAGTTCTTTCTCTATCATTTTCACAATCACTCCATTTTGGTTCGTAACCACATTCACCATCATTTAGTTCAAATCTAACTGATTTATCTCCAACAATAGAAAAATCAGATACAGAAACAGGATTAATTGCATGTCTCGCATTTAGAAAATGAAATTGTTCAGGAATTGCTTTTCCGTATTTATCCTCTTTTAAAGCTTTTTTGACTTGTGAAAATTTTGTTTTAGAAAATGCTGTCCCATTGATCATAGCAAACATCATAAAAAATAATAAAAATTTTTTTATCATTAAAAAGGTCTTGGGTTGTTTGGGTAGCCTAAATTTTTACAAGTACTAGATTGCGGAGCAGTTTTGCATAATACAACAACCCTGACTCCATTAAGTTTAGATCGATCTGATAGTTGGCTTATAATTTCATTACATCCACTCCACAAGTCTTCACATTTGTCAGCTTTACCAACATTAGAGTATCTTATTTTAAGATCAGGAACTTCTAAACCTTCATTGGTTGCCTGGTGCATATGGTGTCTGTATGGTCCAAATTTAAATCTTACACTTGATGCACCACCCAAAGTATCACCAAAGTAACTTGATCTAAGTTTTCCATCTATCCACATGTGCAAAAATCCATCTTTGGACCATCTTGCATTTACTAAAACATTGACCCATTTGCCTTTTAATGGTGAAAAATTATGATCAAGATTAACAAAATATGTATCGAAGTATAAATATTCCTCACCAGTCTCATTTTTATGCGAAGTATAATTTGGTGAGTTAAATACCCAATTAAATCTATTATTTATAATATTTAGTGCTGCATCATGAGTTTTCTCACCTTTTCCATATAATTTTTTGAAATCAAATAAAGATATTGTATGCTTGTCAGTTCTTATATCCACTGGAACGAAATAACCAACTCTATACCATTTTGTTTTATTTTTTTTTGTAGTTTCTTTATAAGGTTCCATGATTTGAAATCTTTGAGCATGACCTTCAATGTCATATCTTTTCCAATCAAGTTTATGCCCTTTGAATGAATACTTTAAATCGAATTCTATTCCTTTTTCAGTAACTCCCATTCTATCCTCAAATTTATCAAAAAATTTATAAATATTAGGATCTTTGATGTTTCTTGTATTAAAAACCATTTTGTTATCTGATTGAGCTTTCAAAACATAATAAGCAAAATCTTTTTTTTCCTTTTTTTTCATTTTTATATGCCACTTTTCTGCATAAGAATGGGATGATACTAAAAATAAGATTATAAAAAATATTAAATTGATTTTTTTCATTTGTATATTTTAGTTAAGTTTTAAATTTTTTATTGAACCATCTTTATAAGTAAACTCTACCTCTTCTTTTGAAATAGACTTTATTGATGTAAAACCATCATATTCAGTTATGAATTCGTTTAATTTTTTTCTACTTTTCTTTGACATTTTTTTGCCTGGTGCGTTTACGCCTACATCAATAATTAATTCAGCACCGTTTAGAAAAGCATTTACATAAGCTTTTATCGGAGGACCACAGGTCATAGCCTCTGTCAACCAAATTGGTTTATCAACATCAACTCTTTTTAACAAATCAGCAAATTCATCTACCCATAGCTCTTTATCACACTGTCCATCTGGACCGCTTATATGGTGAATGTTTGCAATATCAAAATGATCCTTAATTTTTGGCAAAGCTGATGTCCAATATTTTTTATTTTCTGGAAACATTCCTGCGGCTCCGGCCATAACGATAACTGCATCTGGTTGCTGTTCTTTAATTACTTTTGAAGAAAAATTAAAAATTTCAACAAAATCCTCCTCACTTCCTTTAAAAAACATATCAAACTCAGGTTCATTCATCACATCCCAATATATAATTGGTTTTGTTAATCCAGGCATGTCATTCGAACCATCTCCATCATAACGGTCCACTAATTTTACAAGAAAAGTCTTATAATCTTCCATTGAACAAGGTTTACTTAAATACTTTGTAAAACGTTTTCCAAATGGGCTTCTGGCTTTTTTTCTTTTACAAGATTTCTGATCCCAATTTGTATGAGGCCAGATAGTTGCTAAAATTGTTTGGTTGTGTTCCTGTGCATATACAACGTACTTATCTACATCTTCCCAAAAAAATTTACCTTTTTCGCTTTCTATATGATTCCAAACGAAAGGTCCTGGATGAGGTCTTACCCATTGACCATCTTTGCCGCGCATTTTTTTGTCTCTCATTTCGGTTAATTCGCCAAATCTAGATTGTGAATATGCTAAATTTGTTAAAAGTAAAAAAGATAATAGAATTAATAATAATCTTTTCATCAACTTTTAAACAATTTTTCAGATAAGTTTTGAAGTTTATCTCCCCAAAAAACTTCTTTTTGTATTCTTTTAAAATCTATATCAAAAACAGTGGACATAGCTGAAGCGTATACAGATCTAGCATCAATTGTTGAGTTTAAATCTCTTCCTTCAAACAATTCTTTTCTCTTGAGGCCTGGCCAGTCTGTATAAACTTGAGATTTTTTTAAAAGACCACCTGCCATAAAAATTGCAGATCCATAGCCATGTTCTGTTCCACGTCCTCCATTTTGTTTAATAGTTCTGCCAAATTCCGTTAGAGTGAGAACTAAAGTATTTTCAATTTCTGATCCCAAACCTTTCTCTAAATTTTTAAAAATTGAGTCCATTTCAATGAGACTATCAGAGTGAGAACCATTAACACCTCCTTGTGCAGCATGCGTATCAAATCCATCAACTTCAAAAACTGCAACCCTTGGACCATTTATTTTTTTTAGTTCTAAACCTGCTTTATAGGCTAAAGATGAATTCTTTCTAGACATAGAGGTGCCCCCATTATTCATCATAGATCTGTTAGCAATTATCTCCATCATATTTGCTAAGTCATGTTCGGATTTATCTGTGTAAACTGATTTTAAAAGTTGTAAAAGTTCTGTTCTTGGAAGTCTTTTTTTTGAAGGATAGAAATTATCATTACTAGGAATTCCTCTAAGAAGTAAAGGCATCGGCAGAGCCAATGCAAGGCCATCACCTTTTAATTCTGCTAGTTTCATTCCTCTTCCTAACCAACCAGTTTTTATGGAGTAAGGTGTATGACCTCCTGTCTCCATTAAGTTTTGTCCATCAAAATGAGATCTTTTAGTATATGGAATATTTGTTGCATGAACAATTGCTCCCAGATTATTTTGCCACAAATTATGAAAATTCTTTAGTTTGGGATGAAGTGCGAAATCAGAATTTAACTTTATTGTTTCATCTAAGATCAAATCTTTTCTTTTCTTTTCAAAATTTTTGTCACCAATTATTGGAACTGCACATAAACCATCCATTCCACCTCTTAACATTATTACTACAAGGTTTTTTTTCTTGTCCGTATTTGCCAAAACTGGAAAATTAAAACCAGCTAAAAATAATGTAGTGGCTGATCCTTTTAAAAAATTTCTTCTTGATATCTTCATGATTTAAGCGTCTCTGGTAAATTGAATAAAATAACATGTTTATGCACAAGCTCTCTATGCTGATCTATAATTTTTAAAATTTCACCTGAATTATCATAATTTTTTTCGATCATTTCTTCGTAAAATTCTGTTGTCTGTGACTTGCCTGACTTTTTATAATAAGCCTCTCTCGCATAAACTAGCCTTCTAATTAGTAATTCTGGTGACATCCAATCCTCTGAAATATCTGACCATCCATTTGGCTGTTTTGCTAAATAAGGATGTTGTCCAAGCTCATCCATCAATCTTTCTAGGGATCTTTGATCTTTAATCGGTTTATTTCCAAGTTGATAAAGATCCATAAATGAAGGAGATGGGATTAAATCAACATCAGCCATTTTACTCATTTGTAAAAGCCAGTTTTCTGGATTCTGAAATTTATTATATTTATCAGAATAATTAAAAGCAACTTCTATTGCTGCTTTATGAACCTCTGGCAAAAAACCGTCTGATTTTTCCCAAGCTTTAATAATTGGTTGCATCATTTCTTCAGTTGGATTATCTGTGATTAAATATCTACATAACTTCATTGCAATAAACTTTCTGCAGGAAGGGTGATTAACAAGATCTGTAATTGCAACTGACAAACTTTTTCTACCTCTTTTATATTTTTTACCTAAAACTGTTTTAGTACCAGGCTCATGAGCATCAGGGTTGAAATGAACATCTCCTGTCTCTAATCTTTTCTTTCCCCACTTAGGTCTCCATCCACTCATTATATAAGCCATTTGAATTACGTCTTCTTGTGTATATCCACAATCTGGGGAAACAGTGTGAAGTTCAAGAAGTTCCCTTGCATGATTTTCATTTACACCTTTCGTCTTCCCCTTCTCTCTGGCCCATTGAGCCTCTTGGCTCTTGGGTCCTATGTTCTGTTCATTGTCTAAATGATGTATCATAGACCAACCAATGGTTGCCTCTTGAGCCATTTTTTCAAAATTTTGATTCATGTTGGCTCTAATTATCTCTCTCTGATATGCACCTGTAGTATATTGTGCTAAAAAATCTTTTTCACTGATTGCGAAATGATTACCCCAAAAATACCAAAGTTTTGCTAAAACTGGTGATGTACTTTTTAATGCTTCAGAATATCTAATACAAAGTTCAAGGTTCCACCAAAATTTTTGTCCAGTTGCGTGCCTTAATTTATTTTTTTCTCTTTTATAAGCATCTTTATCATTTTTATATTTTTTTCTTAAAACTTTTCTATCTCCATAAACCCATTCTCTATAATATGTTCTAAGTTTTTTTTCTGGTAATATTTTTCCTTTCCAAGAAAATTCAGGAATATCGTTCAATTGATTTGTTGCCCATATTAATGGGTCAGAGGGTACTTTTTCATCAGGTCCTAAACCAAAAGCAACTTTACGATAAAAATTTTTCATTATTTGTCTTTTTTTTCTATCAATTTTAAAAGTTTTTCTTTTGTTTTTGCAATAGCAACTGCATCAGCCCAAACTGTTGAGTCTTGGGAAGTATTTTTATCAATCGCCGTTTGAGCACCATTGATATAAAGTCCAGAGGCAATAAAACAATTTAACCTTTTTTTTGTAGCTGTTCGCCCTGTATAATCAACTATTGGTTTCTCATTACCGTCAATCCAAACTCTAAATCTTCCTTTTTCACTTTTTGTAGAGTTTATCAAATGTATTGTAACACTTGTCCATTCATCTGCACCGTTATATTCATTAACTTTAAATCTTTTAAGTAACCAGTGTTTTTCATATGGTTCTGAAAATTGTAAATTTGCTTTTAGTTGACCTTTTTTATAGGTAATCATAAAAGTTATGGTGTCACCTTTGGGATGACATTGCATTATATGGAAATTTCTTGATTTGTTGAATGGAAATAAAATATTTCTTACTGGTTTAGTTGCAAAATGTATCCAGGCCTCTCCACCTTCTTTTGATAAAAGCTTAGTCCATTTTTGTTTATCTCTAGATTCATTATGTATCGAACCCATATGATGATCACACTCTCTAAATTCCCAGTATTGTGGATTACAATTTTCATATGAACCTGTAATTTGATAAAATTCTTCTCCATGCCACGCATGATTTTTTGATTTTATCAATCCCATTTCACCATTCTCTATAATATCTCCTCCAATTACAGAAAAGGCAGCCTGGTTAAGTTTTTTCTTACCACTTTTCCAATTCCAATTTCCACCTACTTTAATTCCAAGAATTGGCATTTGTTTTTTTTTTATTTTTAAACCCTCAATTCCTGTATGGAATGCAGCTATATTGTGATAAAAATTTTTCTTATCTTTGATCCAATATTTTTTATCAATCCAATCTTTACCGCTAACTCCATCTTTTTTCATTTTTTTAATTTCTTTATATTGCTTTTGCTCTTCTTTAGAATAATCACTTAAATTTATTGCCTGGGATTTATTAAATTGAGATAAACAAAAAAAGATAATTAAAAAAAACGAATATACTGGTTTCATTAAATCAAATTAATTTTAAATTAATTATAAAATAGCCTACTTTAAAATGTCAATATCTGAAATATTTGTTAAAGAATTATTAAATTCTGTCATATTTTCTCTTCCAGATATTTTTAAAATAACCAGACCAAAAATTATGATTAAAGCTAGAGGTATGGCTGTAACTACACTTATATAATCAGCAATTATAATTAAATATATTGCATAAAAAACTATTGATCTAAAAATTACACCTGTTTTAAAGACAGCAATAATGGCTAAAGAATGCTTAACCAAATTGATAAAACTCATCTTAGAGGGACCAAAATATCTTAAACCTCTTATTGATGGAGATTTAATTAAATTACTCTCAGTTTTTGCTAGTGAGCCTGAAAAACTACTCCAAGTTGCTTTCTCTGCTATTAATTTATTAACAGCTTCTTTTGTGAGGCAAGTATAATTTCCAAATTTAATAATTTTTCCAGTAAATGTAAAAGTGATAATTTTATGTAAAAAGTAACAAATTTTAAAAATTAAACTTTCTGATCTTTTAATTCTTTCACCAACAATTATTCTATTTGGATAATTTTTAATCTTTTCAACAAAATTTTTTATTTCTTCTGGTCTATCTTCTCCATCACCATCCATTGGGATTACATAGTCAAAATCTTCATTTTCTGAAATATGTTTAAGGCCTGCCGCAATACAACGTGCATGTCCTTTATTATTTCTCATATTTATTAATTTTAGTGATTTAATATTATTTAAATTTTTAGTTTCTAAAATTTTTTCCTCAGTAGAAGCATCGTTCACTACTATTACTGAAAATGCTGCTTTAAGCTCAGAAATATTAATATCAATTTCTTCAATTAATTTTGATGCAGATTTAAAGTCATTAAAGACTGGAATTAAAATTACTATTTTCATTAACTTACTGAGCCTATAAGTCTAAATAGAGAAGCAAAGAAACCATATCCTGAGAGTTCAATTAAAATAACAATTCCAATAATGAATAAAAGTCTCTTGTTTTTTTGGTTTAATTGAAATTTCATTTATATGTTAAGCATTTCATATCTTTATTGCACAATTGGACTTCGGTTGAACTATAAATCCATTTTGGTCTTTCTGGAAGATGGTAAGATATATTTCCTGCAATCCATTCATTACCTTTAATATATTCCATTTTTCCAAGATCCTTAGCCTCAGTTTCATAAAAAAGTTTGGCCTGTTGAGCTAACTTTTTACCATCAAAATCGGTTCTTTTATCAGTTTGAGTAATTGAAATATAAGAATAAAAACTTGGAGATAATAAAAATAATGCTAAAAAGACAGAGTTAAAAGTTCTCATTTTTTCAAAATTAATTTGTGATTTCAAAACATAAACAAATAACAAGCCAAAGCTTATGTAAAATGGCGTCATCCACATAGTTCTTATTTTTGCGCCCATAGTAAATGATGTTAGAAAAATAAATAAAATTGGAATTAAATTAATTGATACCAAAAACAAAAGTCTTTCATCATTTAAATTAATATTTATTTTAAATTTTTTAACTAAAACAAAAATCATTAGTAAAAAAGGCAATAATATACCAATTTGTTTACCTAAAAAAATCGTAGGATGTTTTATGTGGTTTAAAATACTTACTTCTTCTGAACCAGTTCGTAGAAGTCCATAAGTGATGGTTATATATTCATTTTCGGTTAACCAAATAATGTGTGGTAATAAAATTAAAATAAAAGGGATAAAAGAAACGAGACATTTATAATTTAATCTTTTTGTATAAATCATGTAAATTAAAAGAACATCTATAGCTAAACCTAAATAGATAAATAAATACTTAGATAGAAATCCAAGTCCAGCAAATATACCAAGTAACAGCCAATCAATTATTTTATTATTCTTAATTCCCCTCCATAAATAAAAGACAGAAAGAGACCAAAAGGGAGTTAAACAGACATTTACATTAAATTCAGGTGAAGTGAAGTTATAAAAATATATTCCCTCTAATAATAGAACAGATAATAAACAATAAATTTTATTATCAAAAAAATCTTCAGCTAACTTAAAAACTACAATAAATGAGACTACGATACAAATTTGAGACAATAAATAATAAGCCCAGTCTTTTGGTCCAAAGATTTGATAAATTAATTCGGGTAAAAACGCACTCATTGGTGGGTGCTTGTTAAAGCCCCAATCTAAATTACTTCCCCATGCTAAAGCCTCGATAATATCAAGTGGTAAATTGTGATTTGTTAAACTTGGAACTAATGTCCAGATTAATAAGTGCGCAAAAACAAAAATATAAAATAAATTACTAATATTTTTTTTATAAATGGCCATTTTTATTAATTTATACAATTAAAGCATTCTTGACACTTAATAAATGATGAATATATTCACCAAACTTATAAAATTGAGTATGGTAAAGATCTCTAAAAAATATATTCCAAAAGAAACTGAAAAATACATGTGTGCAAAGCATCTTGTATACTTTAAACAAAAATTAATGGATTGGAAAAAAGAATTAAAGAGAACTAATAATGAGGCAATATTTAACGCATCAATGGATGATAATAGTGCCTCTGCAGATGTTGTTGACCAAGCAAGCTCTTATACAGAGAAAAATGTTGAGATGAGAGCAATTAATAGACAGATAAAATTAATTTCTAAGATTGATGGAGCCTTAAAAAAAATCCAAGATGGAACTTATGGTTTTTGCGAAGAAACAGCAGAGCCAATTGGTCTCAAAAGACTTATGGCAAGACCAGTTGCCACTTTATGCATTGCGGCACAAGAAAAACACGAAAAAGAAGAAAAAGTTTACGCAGATATTTAAGGGTAATCTATTTCAGCGTCTTTATTTAATACTTTAAATCCTTTAATCACCGCAGGACGTTTAGCTATATCAATATACCACCTTGATAAATCTTTAAAGTTTTCTAATCCTATGTCATGTCTTTTATGTCTTGCAATCCAGGACCACGTTGCGATATCTGCAATCGAATACTCTTTGCCTGCTAAATAATCACTTGCAGAAAGCCTTTCATCTAAATCTTCATAAAGTTTTCTTGTAATCTTAAAATATCTTTCTTCTCCCCACTCACTTTTGCCTTGATGATAAAAGTGAAATTGATGATGCTGACCGATCATTGGACCGATTAAACCCATTTGAGCCATTAACCATTGATTTATCTCTAACCTATTCTCTTCAGGATAAAACATGTTACTTTTTTCACCAAGATACATCAGTATAGCTCCGGACTCGAAAATTGACTTATTATTTTCGTGATCTTTAATAACTGGTATTTTGTTAAAAGGACTAATTTTTTTAAATTCTGGTTTATGTTGTTCACCTTCACTTAGGTTGACTTTTGTTATTTTATACTCAAGGTTTATCTCCTCAAGCATAATGCTAATTTTCCAACCATTTGGAGTGTCAGCAGTAAATAACTCAATCACTATTTTACACCCAACCTGTCTTTAATGGTGTTGGATGCTGTCGTAAATTCAAATCTATATTTTTCGTTAGGTCTTGCATACTTGAAACAACCTCTGGCAGCTAAAGCACCTTCATGAAAACCTGATAGTATTAATTTAAGTTTTCCTGGATAAGTACATATATCACCAATAGCAAATATACCTTTCTTGTTAGTTTCAAAGTTTTCAGTATTAACTGGAATTACTTTTTTATCTAAGTTAAGACCCCATTCTGCTATTGGTCCAAGTTGCATAATCAAACCAAAAAATCCCAAAACATAATCTGCTTTTAATATTTTACTTTCCCCATCTTCACTTTTAATTTCAACTTCTTCTAAAGATCCATTTCCTTTGACATCTTTAATTGAGTACTTGGTAAATAATTTAATTATATTTTTTTTACTTAATTCTTTAATTTTTTTAACACTCGCAGGTACGCCTCTAAACTCGTCTCTTCTATGGATAAGTGACACTTTAGAAGTATTAGATAGTTCAATCGCCCAATCAAGAGCGCTATCACCTCCACCAAATATTACAACCGACTTGTCTTTAAAAATTGTTTTGTCTTTTATTGAGTATAAAACTGAAGTTCCATCAAATTTTTCTGCACTTTTTGTTGGAAACTTTCTTGGTTCAAAAGAACCAACTCCACCAGCAATTACAACATTTGGAGTTAGGAATTTTTTTCCACTAGTTGTTTTAACAATCCAATTATCGTTTTCATTTGTAAGTTCTTGGACTCTGTCATTTAAATGAAAATTAAATTTAAATGGTTTAATTTGTTCTATTAAATTATTTGTAAGTTCTTCACCAGTACACTTTGGAACTGCAGGAATATCATAAATTGGTTTATCTGGATAAAGTTCAATACATTGACCACCAATTTTATCCAGGTTATCAACTATTTCACATTTCAATCCAATAATTCCAAGTTGATGTGCACAAAATAATCCAGTTGGACCTGCACCGATAATAACAACATCAGTTTTAATCATTAAACTTGTTTCTCCGGCATATGCACTGTTAAACCATCTAAGTCATCTGACACCATTATTTGACAACTTAATCTACTTTTAGAATTTGGTTCATAAGCTTGGTCTAACATATCATCTTCACCCATTTCTTTTTTTGGTAACTTGTTGTACCAATCCTCTTTGACATAAACATGGCATGTAGCACAAGACATGCTCCCTCCACAATCTGCATCAATACCAGGAATATCATTTTGAACGGCACCTTCCATGACCGTAAGCCCATTTTGGACCTCAACTATGTGCTCTTTTCCATTATGTTCAATATATTTGATTTTAGCCATTAATTTTATATAAGCACAAAAAAAAATAGGGCAAGTAATCAAACTTGCCCTATTTTATATTTCGTAACTAACTGTTACTACGCTCTTCTTGTAGAGTTAGATACTGCACAAGACCAGATAATTAAACCAAATGCGATTTTATTAACAAAGTCTGCTAAGTTATAGATAACGTTTAACGCGTTACCATCTATTCCACCTGTTAGGTAACCAAAAATGTAACCTAATGGGTAAATAGCCCAACCTACAGTAACAATCATTCTTAAAGCTCCAAATGCAGTTACTAAAGATTTATTTCCAGATTTAGCAGCAACCTTTCCTGCTTCTCCTGAAAAGATTTCATAAAGAATGTAAATCCATCCAGCCATACCGATTATGAAACCTAGTGTAGCGTTGATGAATCCAGCTTCTCCAAGATATCCACCTATTAACATAACTAGTGAACCAATTAAGATTCTCCAGAATATGTTTGTGTCAACTTTTCTTACTGCTGAAAGAATTAAGTAAAATTCTACTAGCTGTAGTGGCACAGTAATTAACCAGTCAATGTATCTGTAAACAGTTGGTGTATCACCCGTTTCGATCCATACTGCTCTCATATACATGTAGTGAATAAATGCTATACCTGTTACTAATCCAGCTACGTTTACCGATTTTCTCCATTGTGAACTGACGTTTGCCTGTTCCATAAAGAAAAACGCTGTAGCTGCTAACATACCCATTGATATTAACCAAAACGAAATACCTACGAAATCGTCTGTAGCTAAAAAGGCTGTCGCTGCGTTAGCTGCTGTAGTTGCTCCGAAAAGCACTGCTGCTAATGCTAACATTTTCATTGTCTTCATAAAAAACTCCCTCATAGTTAGTTTTTTTTATTAGTTTAAATTTAAACTACAGACTAATCTAATGATTAGCCTAAAGTTAGGGGTTAGATAGCAAAAAAAATTAGTTTATTGAAGAGTTTTTGACCTCTAAAAAGTATTGATTTTACTTACTTTGTGAAATTAAATACAACCTGTTACATAAAATCATTATAAAAGTGAGTAAAAAAACAAATCACTATGACAGAAAGTTTTAACAAAATTTATCATGAATCTATCCAAAACCCTGAGAAGTTTTGGCAAAATGTGTCTGAAGATATCTTTTGGTTTAAAAAACCTACAAAAATTTTGAATAAATCTAAACCTCCTTTTTACAAATGGTTTGAAGATGGAATAACAAACACCTGTTACAACGCAATTGATGTTCATGTTGATAATGGGAAAGGTGATAAGACTGCTTTGATCTATGATAGTCCCATAACCAACAGCAAAGCAAAGTTTACATACAATGAATTAAGGAAAAAGATCTCAAAGTTTGCTGGTGCACTCGACAATCAAGGAGTCAAAAAGGGTGATAGAGTTATTATTTACATGCCAATGATACCTGAGGCAGTTATAGCTATGCTTGCTTGTGGAAGAATTGGTGCGATACACTCAGTCGTCTTTGGAGGATTTGCTTCAAATGAATTAGCAAGCAGAATTGATGATAGTAAAGCAAAAATTTTAATTACAGCCTCTTGTGGATTTGAACCAGGAAGAACAGTTGAATACAGACCTTTAGTAGATGGAGCATTAAAACTTGCAAAACATACAATTGAAAAAGTAATTTTCTTTCAAAGAAAAGATCACGAGGTAAATCTAAACACTCCACTTGAAATAAGTTGGGAAGAGGCTCTGAACAACGCTAAAGATAAAGATTGTGTTGAGATAGGAGCAAATGAATTTGCCTACATTTTATATACATCAGGAACAACAGGAATACCAAAAGGTATAGTAAGAGATGTTGGCGGTCATATTGTTGCTCTTAAATGGACAATGAAGAATATTTATAATGTTGATGAGAATGATGTTTGGTGGTCAGCTAGTGACATAGGCTGGATAGTAGGACATTCGTATATTGTATACGCACCATTATTTAAAGGATGCACAACAGTTTTGTTTGAAGGTAAACCTGTAGGAACTCCCGATGCAGGAGTATTTTGGAGAATGATTTCAGAGTATAAAATTAAATCTTTATTCACAGCTCCCACAGCATTTAGAGCTATTAAAAAAGAAGACCCAGATGGAAAGTTTTTCTCAAAATATGATCTAAGTTCTTTTGAGTCTTTGTTTCTAGCTGGAGAAAGAGCTGATCCTGATACAATAAAATGGGCTGAAAATCTTTTAAATGTTCCAGTGATAGATCATTGGTGGCAAACCGAGACTAGTTGGGCAATAAGTTCAAATTGTACTGGTATAGAAATGCAAAAAACTAAGTATGGTTCGGCATGTAAAGCAGTTCCGGGTTATGATGTAAAAATAATTAAACCAGATCATTCGATTGCTAAACCAAATGAGATGGGAGATATAGTTGTTAAATTACCTTTACCTCCAGGAACATTTCCTACCCTTTGGAATGCTGATAAGAGATACAAAGAAAATTATATGAGTAATTATAAGGGTTACTATCAAACATATGATGCAGGTCATATAGATGAAGATGGATATATATGGATTATGTCACGAACAGATGACATAATCAATGTTGCTGGTCATAGATTATCGACAGGTGCAATTGAAGAAGTTTTATCTGAGCATCAGTCGGTTGCTGAGTGTGCGGTTCTAGGGATTGCAGATAAATTAAAAGGACAATTGCCTATTGGTTTAATTGTTTTAAAAACTGGAGTTGAAAAAGATAATGACACTATTTCAAAAGAGTGTATTCAAATGGTAAGAGATAAAATTGGTCCAGTTGCAGCGTTTAAAGTTGTTATAATTATTAAAAGATTACCTAAAACAAGATCGGGAAAAATATTGAGAGGAACTATTCGAAAAATTGCTGATAAGGAAGATTATAAAATGCCTGCAACAATCGATGATCCAGCAATTTTAGAGGAAATTACTCAAAGCTTAATAGAGAATAAAATTCTTACCAAATAAATTAGATTAATTGTCAAACTTGATGGGCTTACCGGATGCTTCTCCAAGAATTTTTCCATCTTTCATTTTAATCTCTCCATTTATAATTGTATAAACTGGAGTTCCCTTAAACTTGTGTCCATCAAAAGGCGACCATCCACACTTGCTCTCTATTTTTTCATTTTTGATTTCGATAATTTTATTCATATCTACAATTGTAAAATCTGCATCATAGTTCTCTTTTATGTAACCCTTACCAATAATACCAAAGATTTTTGCTGGATTTTCACAAACAAGATTCATAAGTTGCTCTAAAGATAATTTTCTATCATTTACATGATTTAACATCACGGGTAATAATGTCTGAACCCCAGGCATTCCCGAAGGGGTATCTGGATATTCTTTGTCTTTATTAACTTTAAGATGTGGAGCGTGGTCAGAACCAATAGTATCATTAAAATTATTTCTTACAGCATACCACAGTCTGTCGTAATGACTTTTTTCTCTAATAGGTGGATTCATTTGAGCATAGGTTCCAAGTTTATCGTAACAATCTGGAGCAAACATTGTTAAATGTTGTGGGGTTATTTCAAAAGTTATATCCCCCTTATTTTGAGATAAAAAATCAATCTCCTGTTTTGTTGTAATATGCAATATATGAGCTTTTTTACCTAATCTTTTTGCAATTTTTACAATTTTTCTAGTAGAAGAAATTGCACATTCTTCATCTCTCCATATTGGATGTGAATGAACATTACCTTTTTCTCTTAATTTCTTTCTAAGATTTAAAATATCTTCATCTTCTGAGTGAACTGCAACAATTTTAGATGTGCTTTCAAATACTTTTTCAATGTCTTCTTCTTTATGAACTAGCAAAGTTCCTGTAGACGAACCTGCAAATAATTTAACACCACAACACCCATCTAAACCTTTAAGTTCGGCTAATTCGCTTTGGTTGGTGGGAGTAGCTCCAAAATAAAATGCATGATTACAGTACATTCTATTTTTTGCTAAATCTATTTTTCTTTGAAATTCTCTTTTATTTGTAGTTGCAGGATTAGTATTTGGCATTTCAAATACTGATGTTATACCTCCAACAATTGCTGCTCTACTTCCTGAAGCTAAGTCCTCAGTATCTGTTGAGCCTGGTTCTCTAAAATGTGTTTGAGTATCAATGCAACCAGGAAGAACAGTAAGTCCACTTGCATCAATTGACTGACTTGCATCTTCATCTAGCTTTCCGATTTTTACAATCTTACTGTTTTGGATACCTATATCGACCTCATTTAGATTTTTGTCGATATAGCACTTTCCATTTTTAATTATAAGGTCTAACATTTATAAAAAAAGTACTTATATCATTTGTTATAATATTACAACATGAACAAAAATAATATTTACATACTAGAAGATAGAGGTCTTCTTTATATTAATGGAGACGATGCTAAAGAATTTTTACAAAATATAATTACAAACAATATT
>CACJUO010000020.1 GCA_902596675.1 uncultured Pelagibacteraceae bacterium
TTGTAAAGTTTGATTGCTCAAAATTTCCACCACCTAAATTTGACTCATATAAATTAGCTCTTATGAAAGATGACTCTGAAAAAGTTCCAAATGTTAAATCTGAATTCATCATTATACTTTTATCAAAATTTACTTGAATAAAACTAGCAAATGAGAGATTGGAGTTGGGAAGAAAGGTTCCTTGTAAATCCTGACCATCTGAAAATTTACATTTAGAATAGTCTACTCCATCAGCAATTGCATCATCACATCCAGCATTTGCATTACTAGAAAGTATTAGGAAAAATATAATAAAAAAAAGTTTTTTCATACAGCAAAACTATTTAATGCAGCCAAAATTATAGCAGATAATATGGTCGGATAAACTAAATTTCTTTTAGTTACATAAAAAATTAATATTGATAATAAAATGACAATTATCCTTAAAATATAATGTACGTCTGAAAGATCTCCAGATGGGAAAATTAACATTCTTGAGATTAAAGCTGCAAGAGTTGAATATGCTACACAATTAAACCATTTATAAATTTTAGATGTCTCTCTTATCCTTTCTGATGTTAAAGCACCAAGAAATCTTGAAATATAAGTTGCAAGAGAAGTTACTAAAATTGCTAAAACAATATTAGCTGTCATATACCTCTCCTATAAAGTAAGCAATTGAACCAGCTACCAATCCACCAAGTAAAACACTCCATTCCGGTGAAAAAAAATAAAACATTGGACCTAAAAATGCGCCCAGGATAATTGCAGAAGAAAGTTGTGTGGTTTTCATAACTCCTATCATTGCACACATAAAATAAATTGGATTTACTATAGCAAGTCCAATTATCATATCTTTACTTAAAAAGTCGGCAGCATAAAATCCTAATACTGTTGAAAAAATGGCAATTAGCCAAGTGGCTGTTCCTATGCCAATCCAAAAATCTATTCTATATTTCCTATCAATTTCCTCATAATTACTTTTTAAAATCAACCATGAAGAAACAGCTACAAAGTGACAAGATATATAATATTTCCATCTAGGTTGGCTATCATGTTTAAGTAATGGCATTATTGATACTGTCATTGGAAATAGTCTAGAATTTACCAACCATACTGCTAAAAAAATATTTACAAGTGACGCGCCAATTAGCATTGACTCTGCCATCACTAATGATCCAGGAAGGGCGTAGGTTAAAAATGTTGAAAAAATACTTTCTTGTATATTAAATCCTAAATTTTTTAATAAAGCACCTATAGCAATGAAACTAGCCCCTAATGCAATTGCTGGACTATCAAATTTTTTTGAGCAGACTACTCCTTTGATAAAATATTTTATGCTTATCATTAACCGCCTAAAAATAGACGGCCGACATCTGGATTATTTAAAAGATCATCTCCTTTACCTGCAATAGCTGTTTCTCCTGAAACTAAAACATAACCAATATCAGCAAACTCTAAACCTTTTTTTGCATTTTGCTCAACCAATATAATTGTTTTTTTCTCATTTTTTTGAAGATCATCTAAAATCTCAAAAACCATTTGAATATATCTAGGCTCAAGCCCAATTGATGGTTCATCAACAAGTAAAATAGATGGTTTCATCACTAGGGCTCGAGAAATCTCTAAAAGTCGTCTTTCTCCACCTGATAATACTTTTGCAGGTTGATTTCTTCTGTTTCGTAATCTTTCATATTTTTGAAGAACTCTTTCTGCTTCTTCAAAAGACTCTTCTGTTTTATCTTTAATATATCCACCCATTAGAAGATTTTCTTCTACAGTCATATCTGGAAAAACCGAATTATCCTGTAAAATATATGCTATCCCCTCAGATTTAAGTTTTTCTGCAGGACTGAGGTTTGTTATTTCTTTTCCATCAATTTCTATTTTTCCAGAAAAAATATTTGTAAAACCATATATTGAATGAAGTATAGTTGATTTTCCTGCGCCATTTGGACCAATCAAACAAAGAGATTGTGCTTTACTTACAAATAAATCAAAATTGTGTAGTATTTCCATTTTACCATAACCAGCTGACAAACCCTTAATAGTTAAGTGAACATTTTCAGATGATAGTTTTTTTAAATCTTCTGCTCCAGGAGCTTTACCAAGAACCTCGTATTGATTTGCCATTATTGAGCTCCCAAATAAGCATCAATCACACGCTTATCATTTTTAATTTCGTCAGGTGTACCATTTGCAAGCATTTTTCCATGTGCAAGACAAAAGATGCTTTCAGCCAATTGCATTATTACTCTCATATTATGTTCAATAACAAGCAGAGTAATTCCAAAATCTTGATTTACTTTTATCAATCTATCAATAATTCCATTTATTAATGTAGGGTTGATGCCTGCAGTCGGTTCATCCAGTAACAACATCTCAGGCTCATTCATTAATGCCATTGCTAATTCTAATAACTTCTGCTGACCAAATGATAAATCTCCTGCTCTTAGTTTTCTTTTTTGATATAATCCAACAAAATTTAATAAATTTTCAGCTTTTTCTGTGAGATTTTGTGGTATCTGGGAAAATATAGAAACTAAACTTTCATCGCTTGCTTTATGACTTATAAGCATATTGTCTACACAATTCAATTTTCCATAAATTCTTGTTTGCTGGAAAGTTCTAAGCAAACCAAGTTTAGCTATTACTGGAACTGGTAATTCAGATACTTCTTTACCATTAAATTTAATTGATCCTTGATCTATAGGATAGGTTCCAACTATAGAATTAAACAATGTAGTTTTTCCAGATCCATTTGGCCCTATTAAACCTACGATTTTTCCTTTTTCAACTGACATGGATATATCAACATTAGCCTTAACACCTCCAAATGACTTACTGACATTATTTACCTCTAAAATACTCATTTAAGTGTAACCTGTGCTTTCCGATCTGCTTCATCTACAACTTCACCAAATCTCTCTGGATACTTTTCTCTCAACCAACCCATAATCCCCTCTGGGAAATAGATAACAATTACAACAATCAAAACCCCAAGAGCAACATACTGCCAACCTAAGAAGAAAGTCCAAAAACCCTCTTTAAAGATATGAAATAAAGTTGCACCAATAACTGGGCCCCATAAAGTTCCTTTTCCTCCAAGAATAGCCATCAAGACCATGAATACTCCCATTTCTCTTCCATCAAATGCAACGTCGGTTGAGTCTATATATCCAACTAGTCCGCCCATGATACCTCCGGCCAATCCACAGAAAAATGCAGAGATCATCCATCCAATAATTTTATATTTCATTGTTTGAATACCCATTGCTTCAGCTTTATCTTCATTATCTCTGATTGCATTAAGAACAAGTTTAAATCTTGTTGAATAAATTGCTTTAACTGCAAGAAATGTGAATACCAAAACTATAAAACTACAAAAGTAGAAAAACTCACCTCTTGCCTCTAACCTATCGACATTAGGAAATGGAGGTGTTGTAAAACCTTGTCCTGCTCCAATGATTTCTATTCCACCAGAAATTTCTCCAGCTGCAACCCCTAAACCTAATGTGCAAATTGCAAAGTAATGACCTCTTAAACCTAAAATTGAATAACCAATTAAACCTGCAATAATTGCTGGAACTACCGCTGCAACTGCCAAACCAACTGCAAACCCTTGAAAAAATTGAGCAGGAGTATGAACAAAAGTTTTTTCTCCACCACCCTCAGTCCACTCACCTAAAGGAAAAAACATTCCTACTTGAACTGAGGCACATAAATACATTCCCAGTCCATAAAATAAAATATTTCCAAAAGTATTATAACCCATTTCACCACCCTGGACGTTCCAAGTGATAGCTAGAATTATTAATATACAAAGGATTGATAATTGAACTTTAAACGCTGGAAAAATAAAAGGTGCGGCAATACCAAATATTAAAATAGCACCATATAAAATAATATTTTTGTTCATTATTTTAGATATTCTCTTTTTCTCGAAAGTTTAAATCTTCTATAAACAAGTATTAAAACCAATAATAAAAATACTGATCCAATCCTAAATTCTGTTCCTAAAATATAATCTGCAAACTCCTCAAATACACCCAGTCCCATACCTGACATTGCAACACCAGGTAAATTTCCAAGTCCAGCAACAATTACAATCATAAAAGATCTAATTGTGTAAGGTAAGCCCATATAAGGGTGTATAGTAAATGTAATAGAAATAAGTGCTCCAGCTACTCCACAAAGAGCAGCATTTATTCCAAAAGTTGCTGCATAAACTTTTTCAGTATCTACACCTAATATTTTTGCAGCTCTAGCATTTTGAGCTGTAGCTCTAATAGCCCTTCCAAGCTTAGATTTTTTCATATAAATCACAAGCCCTATAGCAAACACAATACTTATAAATGCTGAAAAAATCTTTGAGTTTGGTAATGTAACAGAGTTATCAAACAGCATTGTTGTACCATATCCTGAGTTTGCAAGGACTACATCTGCACCAAATGCAAAGTTCATTAATTGCATGAATAAGATACTAATTCCAAAAGTTGCTAAAATCGAAATGAATAGATCTCTATCAACTACTTTATTAATTACTAGTTTATAAATTATTACACCAACAAAATACATTATTATTGGTGAAACTATTACTCCCCATGCGGGATGAATTCCATACAGATACATAAAGTATGCAATGTATCCTCCTAATATAACTAAATCACCTTGTGCAATATTAATTATATTCATGACTCCCCATTGAAGAGCCATTCCATAGGCAATTAAAGCAAATAAAATTCCAAGTAACAAACCATCTAGCACGGCTTGTAAAGTTAACATCGGAACTTGGAAAATTAAAAAATCCATAATTTCTAAATGCTATATAAAAAAAAGCCCCCTATTTCTAGGGGGCTAATATTATTTTTAATTATCTTTCAGACCACTTAGGAATTGGGTGAATTAATTCTGCTGAAGCCCATTTCAATGGAGCTACAACTTTGTTTTCACATTTTCCTGCGTCATCACACATTACTTGGAAAAGTACCATTGGTTTGTCAACATTCTGACCACCTTCGGCAAACTTAATATTTCCATAGAATGTTTGCATATTAGTAGCTGCAAGAGCATCTCTTACTTTCTTTTGATCAAAAGTATTTGCTCTTTCAAATGCATCTTTGAATACTAATAAAGCAGCTGATGATTCTGCTGATTGATATGGCGGATCATAACCAAATAATTTCTCAAAGTCCGCAGCATATGTCATACCGTCTTTGAAGAAATCATCTTTGTAAGTTAATGTTTTGTGCCATTGAGATGCACATAAAGCGTACTGTGAGTTCTTACCATGTTGCTTAGATAATTTAGCTGCATCACAGTGTGTCATTGCTAACATTGGAACATCAACTTTCATTTCAGCTATTTGTCTGATTGCAGTTAATGCACCTTTTGTGTGACCCGATACAACTAATACATCTGGCTTAACAGCTTTAACTTTTGCTAAAGTTGCAGCCATATCATTTAGCTCTTTTGGTAGTTTATCATCAATTATGATTTTAGATCCAGTTCTTTCTGCTGCATCTAGAATTCCTAATCTAACGTCTTGTGAGAATGCATCTTGCTCGAAAGCTTGAGCAATTCTTACACCTTTTCCACCATTCAGAGCTACGGCTGTTTCAATTGCAACATCTAAATATAAGTTTGCTGGCGCAAGCACTGCAAATAAATATTTATAACCTTTAGTAAATAAAGATCTTGATGCACCATTAGCTTCAACCATTGGAACACCATATTTCTCTGTTACAGGCGCAATTGCTTTTGTTAAACCTGAACTGTATGGCCCAAGCATAAACTCAACACCATCCTGTGAAATTAATCTTTCTGCAAGTTGTGCTGCTCTTTTTGGATTTGACTCATCATCGTAATAGATAATATCAAACTTGTAAGTTTTTCCTCCAACTTTAACACCACCCATCTCGTTAATTCTATCGACGGCCATATTATAACCGTTTTGAGTATGAACTCCGTTAGACGAATATTTTCCAGTTAAAGAAATTGCGGCACCTAGGATAATTTTATCACCAACAACTTTTGCAAATGAAACAACTGAAGTTGAAAATAAAATTGCTATTGCAGAAACAAATGTAATTATAATGTTTTTAATTTTCATTTATCTCCTCTTATTAATTAATTAATTTAAACCTATTAAACTAAGAATTTAGTTTTTTTTCAAGTAACAGTAGTATCGCATTAATGGTCAATATTGTTGCATAAATGCAATTATAAGAGCTATAACAATTAGGACGCACGCAGAAATTGTGTTTATGACCTTTGCTTTTGCTTTAACCCATGTAATCATTTTATTTGCTAAAACTGCATAACCAACCAAAGATAAAAAATCTAATATTACATAAGTTGTTATTAAAATTAAAAATTGTGCAACGTAATTTGAATTAAAATCAATGAATTGAGGGAAAATAAAAGGGAAGAACATCCAAGCTTTAGGACTCGTGCCCGCAACTAAAAAACCATCTTTAAAAAAAGATAATGAACTTTTTTGTAAAGTTTCACTTGAATTAATATCTCTAGGTTTAGATTTATAAATGTCGAATGCTAGGTAAAGTATATAAATTACACCAAACCATTTAAAAATATTTAATAAAGTTGGATTATCAGAAATAAAAGAGCCAATTACAAAAATTACAAGACATGCTTGGATAATATTTGCAGTAACATCCCCTAGTGCAGTCCAAACACAATTTCTAACACCATAATTCATAGAATATGAAATGATTACAATTCTAGGAGTTCCAGGAGTGATAAACATGAATAGGATAATTTGAAGAAATAGAAAATAATTTATCGGAAGCATGATGGATAGCCCTAAAAAACCGGGAGCTAAAGATGGCTAGATAGGACTATCTAAAAATGATAATATCATAAGCATAGAAATTTGCATTATTTATTTATTTCAAGATTACTGGAATTTTATGAAAAAAAGTCACAGGCCCACAACCAGAGTTAAAAATCCTGAGCCAAAACCTGGTAGTCCAGACTGGGTCATTTGGGCAGCATGGGCAGATAGAATTACATTTGAAGATATAGAAAAAAAAACTGGAAAAACAGAATCTGACGTAATTAAGATTATGAGAAGAAGTTTAAAACCTTCGTCTTTTAGGCTATGGAGAAAAAGAGTAAATTCACAAAGCATTAAACATAGAAAAAAGTTTGAATATTCAAGAAAACAAATAAGAGTTAAGATAAAGAAAAATGAAATTCATAACTGGTAAAATTAAGAAATATAATTATATCTAAAGTATGAAAAATATAACAATGTATTCAGGACCAATGTGTGCATTCTGTGATGCTGCAAAAAGATTATTAAATAGAAATAATCTTGAATACAAAGTTATTGACGTATCTACAGGTCCAGAGCTTAGAGATGAAATGATTCAAAAAGCTAATGGAAGAAGAACAATTCCCCAAATTTTTTTTAATGATGAGCATATTGGGGGTTATCAAGAACTTAGAGATCTTGAAAAAAACGGTCAATTAGAGGCTTCTTTAAAATAAATTAATTCCAATCAACTAATCCTAATTGTTTTTTTGCTAACTCACTTAAGTCATTTATTGTGACTCTACCTTTGTAATTTACTTCATAATCTTCAGGAGCAAAATCAGGTGGACTTTTGCCTTCAATAAATTTTTTTGATTGTTTTTTTATATAATCAATATTTTTTTTACAATATGGTGTTGCCCCAACATAAATAACGTTTGAGTAATTTTTACCTTGATGTTTTTCCTCAACTGCATGTACTACATCTGGATGCCACCAAATAGTATCTCCAGGATTCATTTTTGGAATTGAGATTAAACCTTCTAATAACAAACTATGATATTTTTCATTTATCGATAAAGCTTTTCCTACTTTTGATCCACATAACTCATTTTCAGGTACATCATCTAGTAATGCTCTTGTTAAAACATATGACATTCCTTTTACAATAGGAATTAATTGTAAAGTTCCATCATTTGGACCTTGTTCTGTTAAGGCAGTCCATCCTTGAAATGTTCTAAATACATGTGCTACAGCTGGAGACTCAAATTCAATTGTTTCATCTCTATATTTTGCATCATATGGATTAAAATTTTCGAAATTGTCTGAAAAAATATCATTATAAATTTTTTGATATGCTTTATCTGTCCATCTTTCGATTGACCCAGCATCACAATGTGGGGATAAACCTAACGTATCATCTCCTGGTTCTCTTCTTCTCACTCGATCTGCGTAAACAAGTTCTCTATTTGGATCAAATACATTTTTACCCTCATAATTATAATTCCAAAGACTATTTAACCATTTTTTAACAGTTTCCATTTCTTTAGAATGTCTAATTTCTGATTGAGCTTTAGACCAATACAATCCAAAAATTTGAGGTTTTCCTGATTTTAAGTCGCTAAAGTATTTGTCTATACCTATCTTTTTTTTTTGGTCTTCAAAATAATTATTTTCTAAGACATATTTATCTAATTCTTTATTTAATTCTCTAACCTTTTTTTTATCAAAAACATTTCTAATGATTACACATCCACGTTTGAATACTTTATCTTTAATTATCGTTTGATCCTTAATAGAAATATCTTCAAATTCTATTTCTGGAATAATTGAATCTTTTGACTCTTTAATTATCGCAACTTCTTTTTGAATATATTTTTCAATTTTTTTAAAATTATTAACAAAGTTTTTTGATTTTTTTCTGAGCTTAATTTTTTCAGAAATAATCCTATTTTGTATTTCAATTAAATTCATAATTTGAAATCGATTATTTTGGTTTGAAAACTAGGCACACCCCGTTATTACAATATCTTTTACCGGTTGGCTGCGGTCCATCATCAAAAATATGACCATGGTGACCACCACATTTTTTACAGTGATATTCAGTCCTAGCATATCCAATATGATGATCAGTTTTAGTTTCAAATACATCAGGAAGAGACTCGTAAAATGAAGGCCATCCTGAACCACTTTCATACTTGGTATTAGAGTTGAATAATTTTGTTCCACAATTTGCACAATAATAGCCACCCTCTCTCTTTTCAAAATTTAATTTACTAGAGCCTGGAGCTTCTGTTGCCTCCTCAAATAAAACTTTTTTTTGTTGGTCTGATAAATTTGGGTTATTTTTTGTCATTTAAATATTTTGCACAATTTTTATGTAAACTTGCATGCAATTCAACAAGTTTTTTAAAGTCTTTATTATAACCACCACCTAAAACTCCACAAATAGGAATTCTACTTTCAAAAAAGTTTCTAATAACCATGTCATCTCTCTTATTTATTCCTATGTCAGTAATCTTTAACTTGCCTAATCTATCACCTAAATGAATATCAACTCCTGCAATATAAAATACAAAATCAAAATTAAAATCGTTTAAAAAAATCAAATTTTTTTTTAAAATATCTAAGTATTGTACATCTTCCATGTCTTGTTCGAGCTCAACATCTAAATCACTTTTTGATTTTATAGGAGGATAATTTACTTTTGAGTGCATGCTAAAAGTAAAAACATTATTTTCATTTTTAAATATTTCTGCGTTTCCATTTCCTTGGTGAACATCTAGATCAAGAATGAGAATTTTATTAGCTAGTCCTCTATTTAAAAGATATTTTGCAGCAACAGCTACATCATTAAAAACACAAAATCCTGCCCCCTCGTCATAAATTGCATGGTGACTCCCACCGGCGGTATTACAAGCTATTCCATAATTAATAGCCAATTTAGAAGCTAAGACAGTTCCACCTGTTGCAACTAAAGACCTTCTCACAACACTATCAACTAAAGGGAACCCTATTTTTTTAACCAATGTATCTTCTAATGTTTTATTTTTAATTTTATAAATATACTCCTCCGAGTGAACCTCTTTAAGTGTATCGATTGAGCATGGTTCAGGTTTATAAAATTTTTTAACTACTTTTTCATTTTTAAGAAAATTTGCTAATTCGCCAAACTTTTTAATTGGAAATTTGTTATCATCACCAATCTTTGCTTCATAATCAGGATGATTTACAACTGGTAATTCCACTTTACTTTATTTCTCTTATAGGCTTACCGGCAACACAAGCTTCTAAATTTTCAATCATTTGTGTATAAAAAATAGAATAATTTTCAGCTGTTACATAACCTACGTGTGGAAGTAAAAGTGCATTAGCTACAAATCTTAATTTGTGACCAGCAGGCAAAGGCTCTTTATCATAAACATCAATTCCAGCACCAGCAATTACATTAGTTGAAAGTGCTATAATCAAATCATCTTCATTTACAATTGGACCTCTTGAGGTATTAATCAAAAAGGCTGTTTTTTTCATTTTATCAAACTCAGAAAGTTTAAAACAATCTTTATATCTTTCTCCTCCTTGTACATGAATTGATATGAAATCAGAATTTTGGATAATATCTTCTTTGCTTGAAGGCAAAACATCAAGCTCTTTACACTTATCTAGACTAAGATTTTCACTCCATGCCATTACTTGCATACCAAATGCTTTTCCAATTTTGGCAACTTGAGATCCAACTTTTCCTAAACCAATGAGACCAAGAATTTTTCCTTTTAATTCAACTCCCACTGTTGTCTGCCAATAGCCTTGGTACATATTATCAACTTCCACTTTAATATTTCTTGCTAGTCCTAAAATTAAGGCCCATGTTAATTCACATGTTGGATTTGAATTGATTTCTGTCCCTGTGACAATAATTTTAGCTTTTTTTGTTGCTTCAAGATCTATGGCTTTATTTCTCATTCCGCTTGTTGAAATGTATTTTAGTTTTTTTAAACTTTTAATAATATTTGAAGTAATTGACGTTCTTTCTCTCATAATAAGCAGAGCTTCAAATTCTTTTAATTTTTCTATGGCGTCGTCCTCGTTTTCAAAAGGTTCACTAAAAATCTCTATATCAAATTTTGATGAAAGATTTTTCAAATCAATAAATTCTTGAGCAATGTTTTGATAATCGTCTAAAATAGCAACTTTAAGCATTTTGAGTCTTTTTATTCGAGATTGTAATACCAGCAATAATGAAAATTGCACCTAAGAAATGATAAAATAATATTTTCTCATTGAAAATTATCATAGCCATTATAGCACCCAGTATGGGCATCAAATGCAAAAAAACTCCAGATCTATTTGCGCCAATTAATTTTACACCCTTTATCCAAAATAAAAATGAGATTAAACCAGGAAAAAAAACAACATAAAATAAAACTAAATAAAAAGAAGATTGTAATTTGATTGTACTTCCTAAACTGTAGTCGATAAAATACATAGGTATTAAAAAAATAACTCCAAAAGTTATTACGACCTGTAATAGGGAAATTGGAGATAAATTAAATTCCTTTTTTTTTAAGAGAGTTGAATATAATGACCAAGCAAACATAGCAATCAATGCAAAAATATCTCCCTTATTAAAAGATAAATTTAATAGATTATTTAAATTTGCTTTGGTTATTATAAACAAAACACCTGCAAGTGAGAGAAATACACCAGTTATTTGAAAGGAATTTGTTTTCTCAATTCTAAGTAAAGATGAAAATAATATTATCATAACAGGGACTGTAGATATCATAAGCACTCCAGTTATTACTTGAGTATACCTCAATGAATAAAAAAGGGCAGAATTAAAAACACTAACAGCCAATATTCCTAATATTGAAAATAAGAAAATATTGTCCAATATAATTTTTTTCTTGCTTAATAATTCCTTATAAGTAAATGGGAGTAAAACTAACCAAGCTAAAAACCATCTATAAAAATTTAATGATATTGGAGGTATATCTATAATACTTGCTGCTTTACCGACTATAAAATTACCAGCCCAAAATAAACAGGCTAGCACCAAGTATAGAGAGGCTAGATATATTGGACTAAGAGTTCTCATGAAAAGAATTAAGTAAATCTGTTCTATTGTTAATAGCTTCTTTTATATTCTTTTCTTTGACGTGTCCAAATCCTCTTATTTGATCAGGTATTGATGCTATTTTGACAGCTGTTTCATAGTTTGATTTATTTATTTTTGATCCAATATCAACGATAGTTTGTTTGTAATCTCTTATTAATTCTCTCTCTTTTTT
>CACJUO010000021.1 GCA_902596675.1 uncultured Pelagibacteraceae bacterium
ATAACTTTTTGATCAAAACTTTCTGTAATACTCTCTGTAAAAACTATTTCAGACAAGTTGTAAGAGAATCTCTTTTTTTCATTATTAATTTTTTCTAAAATATTCTTTTTTAATTCTTCTTTATTTAGAACAATATTATTTGAATATTTTTGATAAATAAATTGATTCCATAAAGCTTCAATGTAAATTTTTTCTTTTATTGTGTCATAATCTAAATTTTTACTTTCAAGCATCTTTAGATATTCATTTTTACTTTTAATATTTTGTCTCTTTAAAAAATTTTGCTCTACTGTGTTTAATAAATTGTTGTTAAAGTTGGTATCATAAAACTTTTTTAACTCATTTTTCTTAATTATTTCTGTAATTAAGGACTCTTTTGCAATATTATTTATTCTATTCTCATCAAGATCACTTAATTTAGGATTTAAAAAAAATAAATAATTTTTTTCATTTTTAATATCTACATTTGTAATAATCTGATCATTTATCTTAACTTTAATTTCAATTAAATTACCATACAAATTTGTATTAAAATTAAAAAATAAAAAAAAAATTAAAAATTTTCTAATCATAACGCTATTAATCAAAAATAGTATCTGCAGATCCACGCAACTCTGCAAATGGAATAAACCTTATTAAAAAAAATAGACTTTCATCAGGTTTCAAACTACCATCACTAAAAAATTTCTTTTCATACTCAAATGAAGCTGACAAACAATCAGTTTCATATTTATAAGCCAATGAGTAAAATTGTGTAAAGTCATCTTTTAAATCCTTTGTAGTATTAAATTTTAGCGAATGTTCATCTGAAAAATCAATATTTGTACTATTTGATATTAATTCTGAGTTACCTAACTCATGATTTTCAGTAATATAATCAAATTCAGTGACTATTTTATTTGCTCCAATTTTAATGGCCAATGCATCATAATTTGAGAAATCTAGATCTCTATCATAGGAAAAATTATAATTAATTTCAAAGTTTTCATCTAATTTGTATTTGAAATCTCCTACTATGTCAGATCTAGTTTGGTCAAGTTTAGATTTATTTGGAAGAGATGAATTTTTTTCATCTTTAAAAATATTTCCTATACTAAATCCTAAAATTTTCTCGTTTTGAAGGTTTAGTTTCTCAAACTCTAATCCTAATGTAAGTGATTTACCCTTTTCAACCATATCCGTTCTTCCTATTCTATTCGAAGAAAAAATACTGCTATAGTCTAATCTTGATCCTGTAGATGCTATATTTTTTCCATTTGTAGGACTAAATCTAAATTGTGCAACAGGTTTTAAAAAATTATTTTCATTACTTAGTTTTTTTTTCATTGGTAATTCGGTTTTAAGTAAAAATGTTCCAAAAATTTCGTGATCATTCTTATTTTCATATACAGTTGAATTTTCGGAATAAGTATTAAAATTTTTTAATAAAAAACTATAGTCAGTTACTAAACCATTAGATGAGATAAAATCGTAAGACTCAAAGTTAAAATCATTATTAATTAAAGTTTCATAAATATTTGTATCATATACTTTTTGAAAACCAGACGAGGTAAATTTAAATTGACCATTATAACTTTCATCAATCTCTATATTTTTTTCAAAATTGAAATCTGGAAAAATATATTGATATTTGTCACTACTTTTTTTTGATAAATCTTCATATATTCTTAATGTACTGTCTAAGTTGGTATTATCATCTATATCTTTTTCAACTTTTAAAAAAGATGTTAACACACTATCGTTCTGAATAAATGGTGTATAGCTTTTTATGTCATGTATTTTTAAGTAGTTATTGTTATTGACATTTTCAACTTTTAAATCGTAATTAGTATTATTATTTAATTCACCATTCAATTTAGCAAAAAAATGTAAATTAGTTTCATTTTCATTTCTGTTTAAACTGAAGTCTGTCGTTAATTTAGAGTTTTTGAATACTTCTCTATATTCAGCGTGTAGAATATATTCATTATCTAGATAAATTCTTGGTTTAAATGTAAGATCTTTTGAGTTTGATAAATTGAAAAAGTAAGGAATATTTATTGATGATCCTAAATTTTCTGAACTTTTATAACTAGGAGTTAAGAACCCTGTTTTTCTTTTTACAGATGGGTCGGGGTGATTAAAATAAGGGAGATAAAATACTTTCTTATTAAAAACTTTGAACCAGGATTTCTCATATTCAAATAACTTATTAATTTTGTCATGAGTAAATATCTGACTTTGAACTTCCCAACCTCTGCAATTTTTATTTGTCACGTTACAAGTACTAAAAACGGTTTTGTAAATTTTTGTTTCTTTATTATTCGAAGTAATGCTTTTACCTTTTAAGAGTGGATCGTTTTTTTGGTTACCAAAAAAAGAGTCTTCAAACTCTACAAATACTTCTTTTCCAATGATTTCATTTGTATTTAAATTAATTTTTGAGTTTTCAAAAAAATAACTATTAAGGTTTGCATCAATTACTTTGAGCTCATTAGAGAAAATTGTTTCAGGTATTAATTCAAATGTGAGGCCTTCGTTTAATAAAAATTTATTTTTATTTTTATCTTCAATTTTTGTGAATTTTTTGCTCGAAATTTTGTTTAAATTTCTGTTATATAAAACGTCAAACGAATTAATTTCATAAGTATCATTATTATTTATATATGTGTCGTCTTTTGAAAATAAAGTATTGTTAATCTCGTTATATATTATTTTTTGGCTTTCGATATAAATATTATTTTCATTATCATAATATTTTACATTATCGATAACAATAAGCTCAGAAATTTTTTTATCATAAATGAACTTGTCACCTTCTATTGTTATATTACTAGATGGAATTTGTGCTTTTCCTTCTGTTGCAAAAATCATATTTCCATTCTGTTCTATTTTAATATTTTTTGAGTCAAAAAATATATTTTCTGCATTTAAATTTGAATTAACAAATATTGAGATAAATAATATTAATTTAATTACAATTTTAATTTTCATTTATTCTTGTTAATCCAATCGAACATATTAAAAAAATTAGTATTTGAGGTAACCATACGGAAGCCTCTGTAGGCAATGTTTCATTTTTTCCAAACAAAATAGAAAAATAATTAATATAATAAAAAACAACTGAAACCAACACTCCAATTACGATCATGAAAAATCTTGATTTAATGAAGGTTAATTTTAACATTAGCAAAGATCCAATTATAGCAGTGAGGGTTAAATAAACAGGTGTACTATATATTTTATTTAGATGTATTTTAACATCAGTAGCTGAATATCCAATAGACTGATAGTTATTTCTTAACTCAATTAGTTGCACTATATTTAATGAATTTAAATTTGAATATAAATTAGAAATAATTTCACCATCAAAAGATGAAAAATATTGATAATCTTTTAAATACTTAGTTTCTTTTATTTCTGAGTAAATTTTAACATTACTCAAAATCCATTTTTTTTCTGTGATATTTGCTTTTTCAGAGATAATTGTATTCAATAAATTATAAGTACTATCCAACTCTATGATTTCTAAATTTTCTAAAATATTAATTTTATAATTTTTAGCGTTTATTATGAATATAGAGCTTCCATCTGGACTTTTTTCTTTAATCCATAAACCACCCTCATTTACAACTGCCAAATGATCTCCCTCATTTGAATATTTATACTTTATATTCAAATAAAGACTTTTTAAGTTAGCTGAAAATGAATAGTAAAAAATAATAAGAATAAGCCCAGTAATTAATGAGACAAGTGATATTATTAAAGTTATTTTAGTATTATTTATTCCATTACTCCTAAGTAAATCTATTTCATCATTTTCATATAGGTTTATAAAAAAAAACATTACTCCTAGTAAAAAAATAAATGGTAAAATTTCAAATATAATTGATGGAATATTTAAAAATGTTAAAAGAATTGGATAGTAAAGCCCACTATCTTTATTCTCAAAATATTTAATTTCTTCAAAAATATTTAAAAAAAAACTCAAAAAAACAAATACAACAAAAATAATTAAAATATTTTTTAAAAAAAGTTTTGTTAGGTAATTTTGATATTCTTTTAACATTAAAGAAAATTTAATTTAAATTTAGTGAATAATAACAATACAAAATAATAGAGGAAAACTAAAAAAAAAGGTAAAAATAATATTAAATATGTAATATTAATAGAGTTTAAAAAAAATTTTAAACTTAACTGAGATATTGTTATTACTAAAATTCCTATTAAAAAAATATTTAACTTGTGTAACTTTGAAAAATATTTTGACCTAGGTTCTATAATTAAACTTGCGGCCACAAGAGAAATTATAAGAGTATAAAATGGTATCACAAACCTTTTGTAAAGTTCCTCACTAATTGATTTAACCGTCCTTGTATGACATGCAGTATTTTTTGGATTATCTATTACCTCATTTTTATTTATTTTCTTTTTTAGATAAATTTCTTTTAGACATTTAAACATTTCAATAGATTCTAGTTCTTGAACTTTTGTTGCTGTGATTGTCTTTGTAGTAAAATTTGACAAATCATAATCTGTCTCAGAAAAGTTTAAAGTATATGTGTTATTTTTACTAATGTTTGTTATTCCACCATTAAAGAGTCTAAGTATATATTTTTGTTTTTTTTTAATTATTTTTCCACTTTCGGATACAATAATTTTCGAATTTTCATTATTCATTTGCTCATTAATGTAAATTTTTTTAAGGGTTCCATCTTTTTCATATTCTTCTACAAAAATTGTAAGATTTTTCACCACATTAATAAATTTTTTTTCTGAAATTAATTTAGGTAAAAAATCAATGTTTGAAGCTTTTATATATGCTCTCCCAATATCTTGAGACTTTGGCACTATAAATAGATTAAAAATTAGCTGTAAGACTAAAAATAATATCGAAAATAACAAAATAAAATTTATAAATTTTATTTTCCGTATCCCATTATTCCAAAAAACTATTAATTCATTTGAGTTGTTATATTTATTAATTACATAATAAATTGATATAAAATAAACAAAAATTATTGTCTTACTGAATATTTTTGGTAAATTTAAAGATACATATGTAAAATAAACCTTTAGACTATGGCCGTCATCAGAGATCAAATCTAAAAAATTAACCGCTTGAATTATCCAAACAATAAAAGTTATGCTAAATGATGCAACTAGGAAGAAATTAATTATATCCTGAGAAAATTTGCGAAAAATTAATTTATTCATTGAAATTTATGTTTTAATAAATATACAACATTATCTAATAAAAATTTCAAAAAAAATGAATTTAAATTTAAAATTTGTAACAAAAATACCCAGTAATGCTTACGATAACGAAGTAATATTTTTAAAGGATAAAAATATCAAAAACAAAATACTGAAACCTATAAGTAAATCTATATTTTCTAATAAATTGTTTTTAGAGGATAATTTTCTCACCAAAAATTTTAATAATAAAACATATCTTTTTGTAAATTGTGCAAAATCAAAAAAATCGTTAGATTATGAGAAGTTAGGCTCTAAATTGTATTTATACTTAAAAAACAATAAAATAGATAATTCGTTTATTAACGCTGATAAAAATTCTCTTACAAATGTGCAATTAGAAAAGTTATTACATGGTGTCCAGCTCAAATCTTACAATTTTCAGATTTACAAATCTGATGCAATGAAAAAGATTAAACATACTAATCTCAATGTAGTTGGAGGAAATTTAAAAAAAACAAATCTCCTAAGAGATAAACTAAGTGCGCTTTTACAAGGTATTTTCCTTACTAGAGATTTAGTTTCTGAACCTGGGAATATTCTTCACCCAGATGAATATGCAAAAAGAATAATGAAGCTAAGGAAATTTGGATTAAAAGTTACAGTGTATGATCAAAAAAAACTAAAAAAATTAGGCTTCAACGCATTACTTGGTGTAGGTCAGGGAAGTATTAGAGGTTCATATTTAGTAACAATGGAATGGAATGGGAGTAAGAGTAAAATGAAACCATTAGCCTTTGTGGGGAAAGGAGTTTGTTTTGATACAGGAGGAATTTCATTAAAGCCTGCAAAATTCATGGAGGATATGACTTATGATATGGCTGGCTCTGCTACAGTAGTTGGTCTTATGAAAACCCTAGCATTAAGAAAATCAAAAATAAACGCAGTCGGAGTTGTTGGTTTAGTTGAGAATATGCCAGGAGGAAATGCACAAAGACCCGGTGATATAGTAAAATCTTACAGCGGACAAACGATAGAAGTATTAAATACTGATGCTGAAGGAAGATTAGTTTTAGCAGATGCATTAACTTATACAGAGGAAAAATTTAAGCCTAGTCTCATTGTAGATTTAGCAACATTAACTGGTGCAATTATTGTTGCGCTTGGATCCGAATATGCTGGTTTGTGGTCAAACAACGAAAAACTATCTAAACAACTATTTGATGCTGGAGAACAAGTAGATGAAAAGGTATGGAGAATGCCTCTTCATGAAAATTATAACAAATTAATGAATTCTAAAACTGCAGATATGCAAAATATTAATTATGTGGGTGGAGCAGGCTCAACAACAGCAGCACAGTTTTTGCAAAGGTTTATAATTAATAAAACACCTTGGGCGCATCTAGATATAGCAGGTATGGCTTTTTCTAAATATGCTGGCGCATTGAATTCAGGTGGAGCTACTGGTTATGGAGTTAGATTATTAAACAAATTTATAGAGGAAAACTATGAGTAAAATTGAGCAAACATTATCAATAATAAAACCAGATGCTGTAGAGAGAAATTTACAAGATAAAATTAAAAACGAATTTATGAATAATGGATTTGAAATCTTAAAAGAAAAAAAAATCCATATTTCAAAAGAGGAGGCTGAAAAGTTTTATAAAGTTCATGAGTCTAAGCCATTTTATAGCGACTTATGTGCTTATCTGTCTTCTGGTCCAATCGTTGTAATGAATCTTCAAAGAGATAATGCAGTTTTAGAAAACAGAAAACTTATGGGAGCCACAAACCCAGATGACGCCGAAGAGGGAACTCTCAGAAAAAAATATGGTATTTCTATTGATAAAAACTCTGTTCATGGATCTGACAGTATAGAAAACGCTAAGATAGAACTAGATTTTTTTTTTAAAGATTAGTTAAAAAATTCTTAATTGCTTTAGGATAAATTTCATGCTCAATCCTTAGCACTTTTTTTTCCAAACTTTTTGGATTATCTGATTTTAAAATTTTAACTTTCTTTTGTAGAATAATTTTTCCAGAGTCTAATTTTTTAGTAACTTTATGAATAGTTGCACCAGAGTATCTATCTTTATTTTTTATCGCTCTGGCATGAGTATTCAATCCTTTGTACTTTGGTAGAAGAGATGGGTGAATATTTAATATAGGTTTTGAAAATTTTTTAATAAAATTGCTTGATAGTATTTTCATAAATCCTGCCAAACAAAGAATATCTACATTATGTTTTTTTAATAATTTTAATGATTGGTTTTCAAAAACTAATTTACTTTTTGATCTAAATCCGTAATTAAGTATTTTAGACTTATTTGCATATTTTAATCCCTTGGCATCAAAATTATTAGAAATTACCAAAACAATTTTTATAAGAGAATTTTTTTTCCTAAAATATTTAATTATTGATCTTAAGTTGCTTCCTCTGCCACTTATAAAGATAGCTACTTTTTTTTTACCAAGATACTTTTCTTTTTTACCAAGATACTTTTCCACTCAATTTTACTTGTTTAAATTCTTTAGTTATTTTTCCAATTACATAAGGTTTAAATTTTTTCCCAAAATATTTACTGACAGTTTTGAGATTTTTGGGTTTTATTATCAAGCAAAAACCTACGCCACAATTAAAAGTTTTTAACATTTCCTGTTCATTTACTCCCATCTTATGTAACCACTTAAAAATACTTAAAGTTTTAATTTCATTTAAATTTATCTCTGCACCTAAATTTTTTGGAATTACTCTTTGAATATTATCAACCAAGCCCCCACCTGTTATATTTGCGCATCCATTTATTAGGTTTTTTTCATTTATATTTATTAATTCTTTGACATAAATTTTTGTAGGTCTAATTAATTCTTCTTTTAGAAATTTACTTGATTGAAAATTTATTTTTTTTTTTTTCAAAATATATCTTACTAGTGAATATCCATTAGAGTGAAGCCCATTAGAAGGTACAGCTAAAATTAGATCGTTATTTCTAATTTTATTATTTAAAATTTTATTCTTTTCTACAAAACCTACAGCAAACCCTGCGATATCAAATTTATCTTTTGTATATGTGCCTGGCATTTCTGCAGTTTCGCCACCAACTAGCTTACAATCAGCAATGCTGCATCCTTTGATAATTCCTTTAACTATATTTTTTAATTTATTTAAATTAATTTTGCTGATGGAAATATAATCTAAAAACAGATAGGGTCTTGCCCCTTGAACAACCAAATCATTAACGCACATAGCGACTAGATCAATTCCTATGGTATCAAATTTTTTTAGATCATTCGCAATTTCTATTTTTGTTCCAACTCCATCTGTACTAGTTACAATGTTGGGTCTTTTTAGTTTTCTTGGAATTGGAGAGATCGCACCAAAACCTCCTATGTTCTTAAAATCACCACTTTTTCTTGATTTTCTACTTAGTGAACTTATGAAATTAACAAAACTATCTGCTTTTGTAATATTAACTCCGCTTCTACTGTATGTTAATTTGTTTGATGTCATATAACAAAGTTATGTTTTTTATAAAAAAAAAATTGTTAATTTACTTATATATATTTTTTGTAATTTTAACCTTTAATTTTATAGAGTTTTCCACAAATAAGGCTATCTCAAAAACGTTCGTTGTCTCTAAAATTGAAGTTGAAGAAAATTATAATCTAAGTTTTAACAAACTGGAAGTTATAGATAAAGGTTTTAAAAAAGCATTTAGAGACCTTTCCCTTATGATACTTGAAAAAAAAGACCAAGTGAAAATCACGAATATTTCAATAGAAGATGTTAAAAAATTAATAGAAAA
>CACJUO010000022.1 GCA_902596675.1 uncultured Pelagibacteraceae bacterium
AAATTAAACCAAAACTTTTAATTATTACTGATAGATATTATTACAATGGTAAAGAAATAAATATTATTGAGAGATTGCCAGTTATTCTCAAAAAAATTAAATCAATTAAAAAAGTTTTAATTACTAATTATCCAGGTAAAAAAAATTTAAAGAAAAAAAATATAAAAGGAGTAAAAATTTTTTATTATAAAAAGTTGAAAAATAAAAAAGAAAAAAAATTTTCATTCAAAAAATTTGATTTTGATAATGAATTAGCAATCTTATATTCAAGTGGAACTACTGGTAAACCAAAGTGCATATGTCATAGAGCAGGTGGTGTCTTACTACAACATTTAAAAGAACATAAACTTCACTGTAATGTCAAACCAGGTGACAATGTATTTTATTTCACTACTTGTGGATGGATGATGTGGAACTGGTTGATGACTTTTTTGGCATCGAAAGCATCAATTGTTCTTTTTGACGGTTTTCCTATGCACAAAAGAAGTGATTTGCTTTTAAAAATAGCTGAAAATGAAAAAATCACTTTATTTGGCATCAGCGCAAAGTATATCGATCAATTAAAAAAGCTAAATATAGATATAAAGTCTAAATATAAACTAAAATATCTTCAAACTATTTGTTCTACTGGATCACCATTATCATCAGATGGTTTTGATTATGTTTATAAAAATATAAAAAAAAATGTTCATTTGGCATCAATTGCAGGTGGAACAGATCTTGTTTCATGTTTTGTATTAGGAAATATTTATTCTCCTGTTTTAAGAGGACAAATTCAGAATAATGGATTGGGAATGAATACAGACGTTTTTTCTGAAAGTGGAAAGTCACTAGTCAATAAAAAAGGTGAATTAGTTTGTAAATCGCCATTCCCTTCAATGCCCATATATTTTTGGAATGATAAAAACAATTTAAAATATAAGTCTGCATATTTTAAAAAATATAAAAATATTTGGCATCATGGAGATTATGCAGAAAGAAAATCTAATGGTGGATATGTCATTTATGGAAGATCAGATGCAACACTTAACCCAGGAGGTGCAAGATTAGGTACTGCAGAAATATACTCTGTCGTTGATAAATTTAAGGAGGTAAAGGAGTCTATAGTTATCGGACAGCAGTGGGACAATGATGTAAGAATTATTTTATTTATAGTCCTAAAAAAACCCAAAACACTCAATGAAAATTTATCCATTAAATTAAAAAAGGCTATTCGAAAAAATGCATCTCCACGCCATGTACCAAAAAAAATAATTGAGGTCTCAGATATTCCAAGAACAAAAAATGGAAAGATTGTTGAGCTTGCAGTTAAAAATATTATTGAAGGAAATAAAATAAAAAATATTCAAGCATTAATAAATCCATCAATTTTAGCAGAATATAAAAATATAGAAGAACTTAAGAAACCATAATTATATTTAAATTTATATAGACAATAATATTTGATTGTTATTAAATAGTAATAATAACTAATAGATTGGAGAAAAAATGATAAAAAAATTATTTAAAAGTTCTCTGATGATTTTATTCTTGATGATTGGTTTGTCAGGTAAATCATTTGCACAAGAACTTAAATTTTTTACGATTGGCACTGGTGGTACAGCTTACACATATTATCCAGTCGGTGGTATGATTGCTAATGCAATTTCAAAACCACCTGGATCTAGGGAATGTGGAAAAGGTGGAAGCTGTGGAGTACCAAATTTAATTGCATCAGCAGTTTCATCAAGAGGATCAGTTGACAATGTAAATGCTATTATTTCAGGATTAAGAAACTCAGGTTTTGCGCAATCAGATGTTGCTTACTGGGCTTATACTGGTACTGGAACAATGGAAGGAAAAGAACCTGCTAAAGATTTAAGAACTATTGCAGCTCTTTTTCAAGAACATATACATTTAGTAGCACTTAAAAAAAGTAATATTAATTCCGTTAAAGACCTAAAAGGTAAAAGAGTTTCACTCGATGAACCTGGATCCGGAACATATGTAGATGCTAAGCTTATATTAGAATCCAATGGCTTAAGCACTAGCGATGTAAAAGCTGAAGCTTTAAAAGGTAAAGCTGCTACAGATGCTTTAAGAAATGGTAAAGTTGATGCAATTTTTGTTGTTGCAGGTTATCCAACTGGTGCAATTGTAGAACTAGCATCTGCAGTTGATATAAAATTAGTTCCAATTGATGGTGCAGGAGCTAAAGCGTTAACTTCAAAATATGGTTTTTTCTCAGAAAGTCCAATTCCTTCAGGAACTTATGAGGGTGTTGATCAAGTTAACACCGTAGCGGTTGGCGCTCAATGGTTTACATCAGCTAAAGAAGATAGTGAATTAATTTATCAGATTACTAAGGCTTTGTGGAATAAAGAGTCCAGAAAGCTTATGGACGTTGGTCATGCTAAGGGAAAAACTATAACACCTGACACAGCTCTATCCGGAGTAGGTGTACCACTACACCCTGGTGCAGAAAAGTTCTATAAAGAAGCAGGACTTATAAATTAAATTTATAAGCAAAATATATACGATGCCCTAGATCTAAATGATCTAGGGCAGTATTATGTCTCAATTTAATATTTCACCTGAGGAAATTTCAAAACTTGAGGAAAAGTTTGAAATAAAAAGTAATGAAAGAAAATTAAAAAATTTTCTCAAATCATTGACATTTGTTGCTTTAGTTACAATGTCTATATACCATTTTTATGCCTCAGGATTTGGAACAATTAGAGATATACTTCATAGAGGTATTCATATTTCTTTTGTAGTTGGTCTAGTATTTTTGTTTTATAATTGGAAAAGTTTTCCAGATGATAAACTAAAAAGTAAAGTCTCAATAATAGATATTATTTTTTCAATTTTAGTTGTAATAACTGCGCTCTATCTACCTTTATTGCCTCCAGAAATATTAGCTAGCAGAGTAGGAAATCCTTCAAGTATTGAAGTTTTCATGGGATCAATTCTTATAATTCTGACACTTGAAGCTGCAAGAAGATCCATCGGGTACACACTGCCATTAATATGTATAATATTTATGATTTTTGCACTTTATGGTCCTATTTTCCCAGGAGCCTTAAAGCATGGCGGCAGCAGTTGGGCAGGGTTTGTAAATCATATTTATATAACTAATCAAGGAATTTATGGAATCGCTGTTGGAGTTATGGCTCAATATGTATTTTTATTTATTTTATTTGGTGTTCTTGCAACAAGAATAGGACTTGGACAATTATTTATTGATTTAGCAATGGTAATAGCTGGAAGATATTCTGGGGGTCCAGCAAAAGTGGCAATATTTTCTTCAGCATTTTTAGGAACCATATCTGGGTCCTCAATTGCTAATACAGTAACAACTGGATCTTTAACAATACCTGCAATGAAAAAAGTGGGATATCCTTCACATTTTTCTGGTGCTGTAGAAGCCACAGCTTCTACTGGTGGACAAATAACTCCGCCTATTTTAGGGGCTGCTGCATTTATTATGGTAGAGTATTTAGAGTTACCTTTAAGAGATATTTTAGCAGCTGCATTAATTCCAGCATTGCTTCACTATTTTGGAATTTTTGTAATGGTGCATCTAGAGGCGAAAAAATTGGGACTAAGAGGTTTAAATGAAAGTGAAGTTCCTAAATTTATTAAAATTATAAAAGATAATTGGCTCTCAATAGTTCCATTATTTATTTTGGTATATTTAATTTTAATTGGTCGTACTCCAGATTATGCAGCAGTAAATGGAATAATTGCATGTGTCGTTATTGGATTTATTAGAAAAAAAAATAGACTCACTTTTAACGATTTATTTGAGTGTCTTGCAAGAGGTGCAAAGAATACTTTAGCAGTTGGAGCTGCTGCAACATCAATAGGAATAATAGTTGGTGTAGTTACACTAACTGGCGTTGGTTTTAGATTAGGTTATGTAGTAATTCAAACTGCAGGTGATATTGGCGGTTTCTTTTTAAACTTTTTACCTTTTAATTATTTCTCTTTAGCTGATCTAACATTATTTTTTTCACTAATATTAATTGCAATATCATGCATATTTATGGGCACAGGAGTACCAACTACCGCAACATACATAATATTAGTCGCTGTTGCTGCGCCTGCTCTTACTCAATTACAAATTGAGCCTATTGTCTCTCACTTTTTTGTGTTTTATTATGGTGTTTTAGCTGACATAACACCACCCGTTGCCCTTGCAGCATACGCTGCTGCCGGAATTGCTGGATCAAATCCATTTACGACTGGTAATACTGCATTTAAATTAGGAATTGCAAAAGCCCTTGTACCTTTTGTATTTGTATATTCACCATCTCTATTATTGGTTGCTCAAGGATTTAATTTTTTTGATTTTTTTGTAACTTTAATATCTGCGATGATTGGAATTGGTTTGATTGGAATTGGATTTACAGGCTATCTATTTAAAAAAGTTTCTACGTTTCAAAGATGGTATTTAGCAATTGTTTCATTACTATTTATAGCACCTGGTTTAAGTTCATCAATAATAGGTTTGGTTTTAGTGTTGCCAATATTTTTTGTTCAAATAAAAAAATAAAACTTATCCACCTAGCCCAGCATTTGGAAGTGGTCTTCTTAAAATTTTCCAGATCCCAACCGCGCTTGCAACAAGTTTATTTCTACACTTAACTTTACAATTAATAAATACCATTGACTTTGTAACTTTTTGAATTTCAACTGTTCCTAATAATTCCTCACCAAGGTTTGAGGGAGCTATAAATTTTATATCGAGTGAAATTGTTACGCATGGTTTATTTCCACTTGCTCTATGACATGCAGTACCCGCGCCAGCATCAATAATTGTACAAATATAACCACCATGAGTTATTCCAGCTTTGTTTAAATGTGTTTTTTTAATCTCTGTTTTAAATTCAAATTTTTTCTTAGTAATAGATCTAAACAATAAACCACCATTATGTTTCATGTAGCTTGGTTTATTACTTAATTGTTCAAATTTTTTTTTCATTAAAGGATTATTGCCATAATTAGTATAAATAATAAAACTAAACAAAAGAAATATATTACAGATTTTTCAAGTGATATTTTCATTTACCCTTTCATTTTGGTGCGCCTGCTAGGAGTTGAACCCAGAACCTCCTGGTCCGTAGCCAAGCGCTCTATCCAATTGAGCTACAGGCGCAATTTGTACAGTTTTTATACATAATTAATAATGTAAATTATTTTTTTAGTAAATATTGATATATATATATTACAAAAATGAATCTAGATTTATTAGTTCCTGATATAGGAGACTTTGAAAACGTTGAAATAATCGAAGTACTTGTAAAAAAAGGCGACAAAATCAATAAAAATGACCCAGTTGTCACTTTAGAAAGTGATAAATCAAGTGTTGAGGTGCCATCCAATTATGAGGGTACAATTGAAAATATAAATGTAAAAATTGGTGATAAAGTTTCAAAAGGTGATTTAATATTAACTCTATCTTCTGAAAATAAAGATGAACATGAGAAAATTAGTAAAAACTTAGATGAGAAAATTCCACCTTCAACAGAGAAATTAATAGAGGAAGCAGAAACTGCCACAAAATCTGACACAAAAATTGAAACAGAAGTTATAGAGCCAAAACAAATTAAGCAAACAAGATTGATTAATGAAGTTAAAATGGTCAGTAGTAACGATGATATTGATCCAATTGAAACTAAAGAGTGGTTAGATTCCTTAAGTGCAGTTCTGCAAAACGATGGTTCTGAAAGAGCTCATTTTTTAATTAAACAATTAATTGATCAATCTTATAAAGCTGGATCTAAAATTCCTCATACTCAAACTACCCCTTACGTGAATACGATACCACCTGAAGAAGAAAAAAGATCACCAGGAGACCAAAACATAGAACGTAAGTTAAGGTCATTAATTAGATGGAATGCTGCTGCAATGGTAGTAAGAGCAAATAAAAAACATCCTGAACTTGGCGGTCACATAGGAACATTTGCATCAGCTGCAACTTTGTATGATGTTGGGATGAATCATTTTTGGAGAGCAAAAAATAATAAATTTGGAGGTGATCTAATATATTTTCAAGGTCATAGTGCACCAGGAATGTATGCAAGAGCTTTTCTTGAGGGAAGATTAAATGAAAAGCAGTTAGACAGATTTAGACAAGAAGTACAAACTGATGGACTTTCATCTTATCCTCATCCTTGGTTAATGCCAAATTTTTGGCAATTTCCAACAGTTTCAATGGGTATTGGCCCAATGTTAGCAATATATCAAGCAAGATTTATGAAATATCTAATTAATAGAGGACTAATTAAAGATGAGGGAAGAAAAGTTTGGGCTTTTCTTGGAGATGGAGAAATGGATGAACCTGAGTCACTTGGGGCAATTGGTTTAGCGGCGCGTGAAAATTTAGATAATTTAATATTTGTTGTAAACTGCAACTTGCAAAGATTAGACGGTCCAGTAAGAGGAAATGGAAAAATAATTCAAGAATTAGAAGGTATTTTTCGAGGCGGTGGCTGGAATGTTTTAAAAGTTATTTGGGGATCTTATTGGGACTCACTTTTAGCAAATGATAAGACGGGACATTTAGTAAAAATTATGAATGAGACCGTAGATGGAGAATATCAAGCATTTAAAGCAAGAAATGGACTGTATGTAAGAGAAAAGTTTTTTGGTAAATATCCAGAAACTACAGAATTAGTTTCATCAATGTCAGATACTGATATTTGGAGGCTTAATAGAGGTGGCCATGATCCTCATAAAGTTTATGCTGCATACGATAAAGCGGTCAATCACAAAGGAAGCCCAACAGTCATAATAGCTAAAACTATAAAAGGTTATGGTATGGGTAAAAGTGGTGAAAGTGTAAACACTACTCACCAACAAAAGAAATTGGATGTTGATGATTTAATGTATTACAGGGATAGGTTTGATGTTCCTTTAACAGATTCTCAAGTCAAAAATATTGAATATTTCAAACCAGACGAAAACTCTGAAGAAATTAAATACTTAAAAAAAAGAAGATTAGAACTTGGTGGATTTATACCAGAGAGAACATCATATTCAAAACCGATTAAAGCCCCAGTTAAAGATATTTTTGATTTTATGAAAAAGTCTACCGGCGAAAAAGAAATGTCTACAACAATGGCATTAGTAAGAATGTTAACTAATCTTTTGAGAGATAAAAATGTTGCACCAAAATTGGTTCCAATTATTCCCGATGAAGCCAGAACATTTGGAATGGAGGGTTTCTTTCAAAAAATAGGTATTTATGCTCATGAAGGTCAAAAATATGAGCCAGAGGACTCAGCACAACTTTCATCTTATAGAGAAGAAAAAAGTGGTCAGGTATTAGAAGAAGGTATTACAGAATCTGGTTCAATGTCTTCTTGGATAGCAGCTGGAACAGCATATACAAATCATGATATTGAAATGATACCAATTTATCTTTTCTATTCTATGTTTGGCTTTCAAAGAATTGGAGATTTTGCTTGGGCTGCAGGAGATAGTCAAGCGAGAGGCTTTTTAATTGGTGCGACTGCAGGAAGAACAACACTTGCAGGAGAAGGTCTTCAACACCAAGATGGTCATAGTCATTTGTTAGCATCAACAATTCCAAACTGTATTTCTTATGATCCAACATTCCATTATGAATTAGCTGTGATTTTTAGAGAAGGTTTAAGAAGGATGCATGAAAAAAATGAAAATATTTTTTATTATATAACAACAATGAACGAAAATTACTCTCACCCAGCAATGCCAGATGATTGTGAGGATGGAATTCTCAAGGGAATGTATAAAATTAAAGAAACATCAGGTTCTAAAGAAGCAAAAATTCAATTATTAGGCTCTGGAACAATACTAAGAGAAATGATGGCAGCATCAGAAATTCTTAAAAAAGAATATCAGGTCGATAGTGAAGTTTGGAGTGTTACTAGTTTTAATGAGTTAAGAAAAAATGGAATGGAAGTTGAAAGATTTAACCTTCTAAATCCTACAGAAACAAATAAAAAATCATATGTAGAGGAATGTTTAGGAAAACAACAAGGTCCCATCCTTACAGCCACTGACTATATGAGAATAAATGCTGATCAAATAAGACCTTTTACAAAAAAGAGCTTTTATTCATTAGGTACGGATGGATATGGAAGAAGTGATACAAGAAAAAACTTAAGAAATTTTTTTGAAGTAGATAAAGAACACATTGTTGCTTATAGCCTTAGCGTCTTAGCCAATGAACAGCTTGTTGCATCAAAATATGCTGAAGATGCATTCAAAAAGTATAAAATTGATAAAAATAAACCCATGCCAACAAAAATGTAAATGTCTGATCAATCAAATAAAATATCTGCAAGTCCAAAAGTTAGAAAATTTGCAAGAGAACTGGG
>CACJUO010000023.1 GCA_902596675.1 uncultured Pelagibacteraceae bacterium
TCTTAATTCGAGATCCTTTTAAACTTTAATTTGCTGGCAATAAGTTTTTAGATTTAGCAGAGTTTAGCATGTGCTTTTGAAGTTTTTCAAAGGCTTTATTTTCTATTTGTCTTACTCTCTCTCTACTAATCTTATAATTTTTGCTAAGCTCGTCTAAGGTTATAGGATTGTCAGTTAATCTTCTTGAGTATAAAATATTTTTTTCTCTTTCGTTTAAAATCTTAATTGCATCTTGAAGTAAATCTTTTCTTTGTTCCATTTCATCACTCTGAGCAATTTTTAATTCGTGATCCATCTCATTATCAACAACCCAATCTTGCCATTCATCTCCGTCTTCACCAATAGGTGCATTTAAAGATTGCTCTTTTCCTGAAAGTCTTCTATTCATAGAAACAACCTCATCTTCACTTACTGACAGACGTTTAGCAATATCCTCAACATGCTCTTTTCTCAAATCGCCTTCAGATCTAGGCGCAATTTGGCTTTTAATTTTTTTTAGATTAAAAAAAAGTTTTTTTTGAGCGGTTGTTGTTCCTATTTTAACTAAACTCCATGACCTTAGTATATATTCTTGTATTGAAGCTTTAATCCACCACATTGCATAAGTTGCAAGTCTAAAGCCTTTTTCTGGTTCAAATTTTTTTACTGCTTGCATAAGTCCTACGTTTCCTTCAGATATCATCTCGTTAAGTGGTAAACCATAACCTTTGTACCCCATTGCTATCTTTGCAACTAATCTTAAGTGGCTAGTTACGAGTTTTTCTGCTGATTTTACATTTCCAGTTGATTGCCAATTTTTAGCTAGCATATATTCTTCCTCAGCAGCGAGCATTGGAAACTTTTTAATTTGAGATAAATATGCAGCCAATCCACCTTCATTGGAGAGTGCTGGTAAGTTGTAAGTATTATTACTCATAAGAAATAGTTATTTAATAAATAATTAAATTTTTACAATGATTTTATTACTTGATTTTTCTTAGTTTTTTTAAAATTTGTTCCAAGTCTATTGGTAATTTTGACGAAAATTCCAGCCTCTCATTGTTTTTTGGATGGTCAAAGCCAATTGTTTTTGCATGTAAAAATTGTCTATCAAGATTAGTTAAACTTTTTTCAAGATCTTTATCAATATTTACGATTTTTTTAAACTTTTTTTTATACTTTTTGTCACCCAAAATGTTGTTACCCTTGTAAGATAAGTGAACTCTTATTTGGTGAGTTCTACCAGTCTCTAGGTTACATTCTACAAGACTAAACGTTGGGATTTTATTATTTTCAAATACTTCTAAAGTTCTATAATTTGTTATAGCTTTTTTACCTTTTTTGGATGATACTTCCATCATTTGTCTGTTTTTTGAACTCCGGGCAATAAATGTTTCTATTTTACCATGTTGAGGTCTTATTTTACCCCATACTAAAGTTTGATAAACTCTTGTAATAGAATGATCTGAAAATTGTTTTGATAATTTTTCATGTGAAATATTATTTTTTGCAATAATAACTAATCCAGATGTATCTTTATCTATCCTGTGAACTATACCAGGTCTTAATTCATTTCCAATGTTGGATAAATTACTACCACAATAATTTATTAATGCATTCACAATTGTATTATCATAATTGCCTGGTCCAGGATGAATAGAAATTCCTGCAGATTTATTTATAACTATTAAATCTTTATCTTCAAAAATTATATGAAGTGGATATTTAAATGGTTTAAGTGTCTCTTTTTTTGCATCTGAAGTTTCAAAATGAATTTCATCATTCAATTTCATTTTTTTTGAGGGATCATTAACTATGTTATTATTAATTTTTAATTTATTCGCTAAGATTAAACTTTTCACTCTTGATCTGCTTAATTTTTTGTCTAGATTAGACAATAAAATATCTATTCTTAAATTTTTTTCTTTATTTTTAACTTTAATATTTATAATACTTTTCATATTGATATAGTTATACAATATGCGCTTGTAGCTCAACTGGATAGAGCGCCAGATTTCGGCTCTGGAGGTTCAGGGTTCGACTCCTTGCGGGCGCACCATTATTCACCCATATTAATTAAAGTGCCCTTATTTTTTGCAGCATTGAAAGAATAGTAAAATAGAACAATTGAAAGAGAAAAATAAAAAACATTCCACATAAAAGCATAATAAACATTTTTAATATCAACTGTTTGATTAATCAGAATATTTCTAGCTTCTTCAAATATATATACCAATGGTAAAAAGTAAGCTATTTTTTGAAATATTTCTGGAAGCGTCTCTATAGGATAATAAATACATCCAAAGGGTGCAAGTAGAAACATTGTTGACCAAGCTATATTTTCAAATGAAGGACCAAATCTAAGCAAACCTGAGGAAACTAAAATGCCTAATGTAATTCCAAAAATATAAAGACTTAAAAAAAGTAAAAATAAAAATATTCCTAAATCTAAAATAGATATTCCAAACAATGGGGAGGTAAGCAAAATTGCTGGTACTAGGCCTATTAAAGATCTAATTAATGCAGTAATAACAAGTGAAGTTAAAATCTCACCAATTTTCATCGGAGCTATGAAAAGATTAGTGAAATTCCTACTCCAAATTTCCTCTAAAAAAAGCATATTAAAACCAATACTTGTCCTAAACAAAAAATCGTAAAGTATTGCACAAGTAAGAATTACACCAACTGCATTATTATAATAAGTTGTATGTGTAGCAAAAAAATTAGAAATAAATCCCCATAAAGTTATTTGAATAGTTGGCCAATAAACTAAATCTAAGACCCTGGGAAATGATCTAGTAATAAGGTAGAAGTGTCTTAAAAATAAACCGTATATTCTAGTTAAACTCACTCTTACTCCTTGATAATTTTAAAAAAACTTCTTCTAAGTTAGCTCTGCCGTGCTTTGCAATTAAATTGTCAGGTTTGCCTTGGTCTATTATTTCCCCATTTTTCATCATTAATACAGATTTACACAAACGTGTGACTTCATTCATATTGTGAGAAGCTAAAAGTATCGATATTTTTTTTTCCCTCTTATAATCTTCTAAAAATGATCTAACAAAATCGCCAACTTCTGGGTCTAAAGAAGCAGTTGGCTCGTCAAGCAGTAGTACTTTTGGTTCATTAATTAAAGCTTTGGCAAGACTTACTCTATTTTTTTGTCCAGAAGATAGTTCTCCTGTAATACTTTCTAATAATTCGCCTATTCTTAATTTTTCTGACAAATATTCAATACGCTCTTTTATATTTTGAACTTTGTAAAGTTTTGAATAGACATATAAATTTTGCTTTACAGTAAGTTTTTTTGGCAGCTCTATATAAGGTGATATAAAATTAATTATTTCAAGAATTTTAATTCTGTTTTCTTCGAGCTTAAGATTGTTGATAAATATTTGCCCACTAGTGGGTTTTAGTAAACCAAGTAACATACCAATAGTTGTTGTTTTTCCAGATCCATTGGGTCCAAGCAAACCTAAAATCTCATCTTCTTCAACATTAAATGATATACCTTTTACAGCTTCTTTTTTTCCGTAATTTTTTTTTATGTTTTTAACTTCAATTAAATTTTTCATTTTTTTGATGCTCTCAAAATTCTATCATTAATAGCTTCACCAATATTCTTATTCGGTATTTTTTCAATAGCAATTTTTTTGTACCCATTTTTTTTTATTATTCTTAACGTCCTATATAAATTTTTTGCAGCCTCTTTTAGATTGCTTTTTTTACTCAAATAAAAATAGTTTTTATCTATTTTTTTTCTTTTTTTTATTAAGATATATGCTTCATTTTGATAATTTTTTTTGGCATTTAGTCTCACAGGTATCCCAGGTGAATAATGTAATTTACTAGTACCAGGAACTTTTATTCTAATCTTTTTTTTATTCTTATTTTCTAATGGATTAATTAATTTATAGATTAATTTACTGCTGATTCCCCCTAATCTTAAAATATGGGGTTTTCCGATGAGATTTATTATTGTTGACTCTATCCCTATTTTTGAAGAACCACCATCTAAGATAAACTTTAATTTAGGACCAAATTCATCAACCACATCCTGTTTTGAAACAGGACTTATACTCGTTGAAATGTTTGCACTAGGCGCTGCAAGAGGATAATTAATTTTTTTTAATAGTTTTCTAGTTAAAGGATGGCTTGGAAATCTTATTGCTATTGAATCTGAGTTATTTGAAACAATTTTTGAAATCTTACTTTTCTTCTTCAATTTTAAAACAAATGATATTGGACCTGGGCAAAATTTTTTATAAAGCCTCTTAAAGGTTTTATCAATTTCACAGTCTTTTTTACAATCTTCAAGATTATGATAATGAGCAATTAAAGGATTGTTGCTTGGCCGTTTTTTTAATTTATATACTCTAGAAACTGCTTTATCCGAATACGCATTGGCTGCCAGTCCATAGACTGTCTCGGTTGGGATTGCTATACATTCATTATTATTTAGGTATTTTATTGCTTTTTTAATATTTGAATCATTCTTTTTCATATAATATTACCAACTAATATATGAATGAAAAAAATTTGCCAGATGATATTGCATCAAAATCTTTAAATGAGCTTACTGATTTAGCTGACGAAATTATTGAAAATTTAGAAAATGAAAATAATCTAACAAATTCATATGACGACTATGCAAATTTATTGAAAATTAATAGATTAATAGAAAAAAAATTTCAAAAAAATTTTAAGGAAATATCAGACAAATCAAATTTAAAAATTAAAAATATAAAATCAAATAAAAATGCAAAAAAAACTAAATAAAATAGTAAATAAAACTAACAAATATCTTTATAAATATTTTTCCAAACAAAAAAAAACTCATCTTATAAAACCAATGCTATATGGACTTTTACCTGGAGGTAAAAAGGTTAGATCAAAAATACTCTTTGATATTGGTTCCATATTCAAAGTAGATAAAAATCAAATCTTGCAAGTTGCGGCAGCAGTTGAATGTATACATGCTTACTCATTAATACATGATGATTTACCATGTATGGATAATGACAATTTAAGAAGAGGAAAATTGACAACACACAAAAAATTTAGTGAGTCCACAGCAATTCTCGCTGGGAATTCTTTGCTTACAATTGCATTTCAAATTCTAAGTGAAAAAAGATTAAATTTAAAAGATCATAAAAAAATAGAATTAATAAACCTACTCTCCGAAAGCTCGGGACATACGGGAATTGCTGGAGGGCAATTTTTAGACTTAAGTTATGAGAAAACTAAAAAAACTAAAAAACAAATTGTAGATATGCAAATTAAAAAGACTGGAAAGCTTTTTAGTTTCTGTTGTGTTGCTCCCATTATAATGTCAGGCCAAACAAAATATCGTAATAAGTTCAATAAAATAGGCAACGAAATTGGATTATTATTTCAAATTGCTGACGACTTGATAGATTTAAGAGGCAAAACGTCTACAGCAGGAAAAAAAACTAAAAAAGATTTAAAAATGGGAAAAGCTACTTTAATCAGTTTACTAGGCACTGATAATACTATTAAATATGCAGATAACTTAAAATTAAGAATTTTCGAAAGTTTGAAAACTTTTGGAAAGAAAGGCGAAGATTTTAGAGAAACAATAAGCTATATTTTAAATAGAACAAAGTGAGCAATAATTATAAATTTTTAAATAATATAAATTTTCCAGATGATGTAAGAAAACTTTCTCAATCTGATATTAAAATTCTAGCAGATGAAGTTCGACAAGAATTAATTGAGGTTGTTTCTGAAACCGGAGGGCATTTAGGTGCTGGTTTAGGAGTTGTAGAATTAACAGTTGTCTTACACTATATATTTAATACTCCACATGATAAGTTAATTTGGGATGTTGGGCATCAAACTTATCCACATAAAATATTGACAGGTAGAAAGAATAAAATAAGAACTCTTAGAAAAGGTGAAGGATTATCAGGTTTTACAAAAAGATCTGAAAGTGAGTATGATCCATTTGGTGCGGCCCATAGTTCAACTTCTATTTCATCTGCATTAGGAATAGCAGTGGCTAATAAGTTATCAAATAAATCAGGTAATGTAATAGCAGTCATAGGTGATGGCGCGATAAGTGCTGGTATGGCCTATGAAGCAATGAATAATGCAGGTGAAAACAAAACAAAGATGATTGTAGTTTTAAATGACAATGATATGTCAATTGCCAAACCTGTTGGTGCAATGAGAAAATATCTTGCAAAAATTTTATCTGGTAAAATTTACTTTAGTTTCAGAGAGACATTAAAATTAATTATATCTGCTTTTTCAAAAAGATTTAAAAATCATGCAGGAAAAGCAGAAGATTTTTTTAGATCCGCAGTCACTGGTGGAACATTATTCAATTCTATGGGTTTTTACTATATTGGACCAATAGATGGCCACGACATTGATACAATGGTTTCAGTATTTAATAATGCAAAAGATATTAATTATGATGGACCAATTTTAATCCATGTTAAAACTGAAAAAGGAAAAGGTTATTCGTTTGCAGAAAAATCGGAGGATAAATTTCATGGTGTTTCAAAATTTAATGTAAAAACAGGAGAACAAGAAAAGTCTAAATCTAGTATACCTTCTTATACAAAAGTATTCGCCAATTCATTAATCAAACATGCAGAAAAAGATAGCAAGGTAGTTGGCATAACTGCTGCTATGCCATCAGGGACAGGAATGGATTTATTTGGAAAAAAATTTCCAGAAAGAATGTTTGATGTTGGGATAGCTGAGCAACATGCAGTTACTTTTGCTGCCGGTATGGCTACTGAAGGGTATAAACCTTTCGCTGCAATATACTCAACATTTCTTCAAAGAGCTTACGATCAGGTCGTTCACGATGTTGCTATACAATCTTTGCCTGTTAGATTTGCAATCGACAGAGCGGGTTTAGTTGGTGCTGATGGCCCAACACATGCTGGATCTTTCGATATAACATACCTTTCAACATTGCCAAATTTTGTGGTAATGGCTGCAAGTGATGAAGCAGAGCTTGTAAGAATGATAAATACATCAATGGATATAAACGATAGACCATCAGCATTTAGATATCCAAGAGGGAATGGTTTGGGTGTCCAATTACCTGAAATAACTGAGAAAATTGAATTAGGTAAAGCAAAAATAATTAAAGAGGGTAAAAAAGTTGCAATTTTAAATTTTGGAGCGAGATTACAAGAGTGTATTTTGGCTTCTGAAAATTTAACAAAAAAGGGAATAGATATCTCTATTATTGACGCCAGATTTGCAAAACCGTTAGATGAAAACCTAATATGGCAAATTGCTACAGAACATGAGGTTTTGATTACAATAGAAGAAGGTTCAATCGGTGGATTTGGATCTCACGTAAGCCAATTTCTAAGTGAAAAAAATTTATTAGACAGTAATCTTAAATTTAGATCAATGATATTGCCTGATAGATTTATTGATCATGATAAACCAGAGCTAATGTACAAGTTTGCTAATTTAGATTGTATTGGCATTGAAAATAAAATTTTAGACACTTTAAATTCAAAAGTTCTTATTAAAAAATCTAATTAGATTTTATTTTGTGCTATATTCATTAAATAGTGATCAAGAATCACACAATGCATCATCGCCTCTCCTATTGGAACCGCTCTAATTCCAACACATGGGTCGTGTCTTCCCTTTACTGATATTGTTGTATTCTTCCCAAATCTGTCAATTGTTTTTCTCGATGATAAAATAGATGAAGTTGGTTTTACTGCAAATGAAACATTTATATCCTGTCCAGTTGATATTCCTCCAAGAATTCCTCCTGCATTATTTGATTTGAAACTAGTTTTACCTTTTTTTTTCAAAATTTCATCAGAGTTTTCTTCACCAGTTAACATTGCCGAATTCATTCCCGATCCAATATTTACACCTTTTACAGCGTTAATGCTCATCATTGCTGCTGCAAGATCCATATCTAATTTTGAGTATATTGGCGCTCCAAGCCCTAAAGGAACTCCTCTCGCTCTAACTTCAATAATTGCTCCACAAGATGATCCAGCTTTTCTTATCCCAAGTAAATATTTTTCCCAAAGTTTAATCACAGATTTATCAGGACAAAAAAATGGGTTACTAGATATTGTATTATCTTTCCACTTCTTTAAGTCACATCCTAATATTCCTAATTGAGTAACAGCACCAATAGCTTGA
>CACJUO010000024.1 GCA_902596675.1 uncultured Pelagibacteraceae bacterium
ATAAATAATAAGAGAAATTGGTGTTCCAGTTGTTCTACCTTTAAATACACCAGATAAAATATTAATTTTATCATCCTCTTTTCTTTGAGTTGTAAATTTAGATTGTCCTGGTTTTCTTTTATTAAGTTCTTTTTGTATATCGCTGTCTTTTATTGGAATATTTGGAGGGCAACCATCAACAACACATCCAATAGCTGGACCATGTGACTCTCCCCAAGTAGTAAATCGAAATAACTTTCCAAAAGTATTAAATGACATTATTTTAATGTATAAATTATTTTTTTAAATTTATGAACGAAAAAAACTCACTTGGACTAAATCTTTGCTTTAAAGATCATAATAACCCAATAAAGCTTTTTGAAGAATGGTTCAATAAAGCAAAAAAAACCGAAATTAATGATCCAAACGCATTTGCGGTTGGAACTGTAAATAAAAATGGGTTTCCAACAGTTAGAATGGTTCTTCTTAAAGATTTTAATAAAAATGGATTTGTTTTCTATACAAATCTTAACAGTGATAAAAGTAAGGCTATCAAGAATTCCTCAAAAATTTCTATGTGCTTCCACTGGAAAAGTTTACAAAGACAAATTAGAGTAATTGGTATTGCTACTAAAGTAACAAAAAAAGAAGCTGATGCTTATTATAATTCAAGAGCCTATGGAAGCAGAATTGGTGCTTGGGCTTCAAAGCAAAGTTCTATTCTAAAAAAAAGACAAGATTTATATAATTCTATTGAGGAATTTAAGAAAAAATTCCCAAACAAAAATAAGATACCAAGGCCCGAATATTGGTCAGGTTGGAGAATCAAACCCAAAGAAATTGAATTTTGGTTAGATGGACATAATCGAATTCATGAAAGATTAAAATATATTAGAAAAACTAAAAAATGGGAAAAAGTATTGTTAAGTCCCTAAAAATTTCTTTCAATACTAAAAGATGTTAAGTTTTTTAATACATTTTTTTCGTCAGACTCTTCAAATACACTCAAAGAATTAGAAGCTAAATTAATATAATGTTCTGCTTTTTTATAACATTCATTAATAATATTATTTTTTTTTATCAGATTAAGTACATATTCTAAATTTTGTTTTTCACGAATATCTTTTTCAAAAAAAGATTTTAATTTTTCTTTTTCAAACTTATTAACTTTTTGATAAAGTAAAATTATGGGCAAAGTCACTTTACCTTCGTAAAAGTCATTACCAATATTTTTTCCAAATAATTTTAATTCGGAATTGTAGTCTAATGTATCATCTGCTATCTGAAATGTAAGGCCTAGGTTTTTGCCATAAAATTCTAATGCACTTTTATACTTTAAATCTTTTTCAGCAATAATTGCTCCAACTTTAGTTGCTGCTGCGAACAAAGATGCAGTTTTTGATGAAATAATATTTAGATATGTTTCTTCTAGGATATCTATTTCTTTATTATGTTGTAACTGTAGAATTTCACCCTGTGCTATTTCAGACGATGTAGTTGCTAAAAGTTTTAATAGTTCTAAATTGCCGTCCTCAACCATCATTTCAAAACATTTACTGAGCAAATAATCACCCACCAAAATTGAGGAATGATTACCCCATATTTTGTTAAGTGTTTTTTTTCCTCTTCTTAGATCAGCACTATCTATTACATCATCATGCATTAAAGTTGCTGCATGTATAAGCTCTACACAAGCGGCGAGATTCACATCTCTTAATCCTTTTTGATATTCACAAATTTTAGCACTTTGCAAGGTCAAGAGTGCTCTTAGTCTTTTTCCTCCAGTTTTTAAGTGATACTTGGTCATCTTTTGAACCAAGTCAACCTTACTTGATAGTCTAGAATTAATTTTTTCTTCAACTAGAATCAATCTATCGTCAACAGAATTTTTTAAATCTTCATAAGAATTATTAATTTGTTTTTTTAGCTGTATTACAGTTCCCATATTTTAAAACTATTATATCCAATTTATTAATATACTTATCAATTGACGCACCTTATTCTTTAATTATAACTAGTGTTTATAATATATATAAAAAATTTATAACAATTCGAATGTTCTCATTTTTTAAAAAAAAAAAGATAATAAGTCACCTTAAATTATCAGGAGTTATAGGAAATGTTGGAAGATTTAGACAAGGAATAGAATATTCAAGTGAGGAAGAAATAATAAAAAAGGCTTTTTCAGTAAAGAAAGCTTTAGCTGTCGCAATTACAATTAATTCACCAGGTGGATCTCCAGTGCAGTCACATTTAATTTACAAATTTATAAAAGAGCAATCTAAGAAAACTAAAAAAAAAGTAATTGTATTTGCTGAGGATGTGGCGGCATCTGGTGGATATCTTATTGCATGTGCCGGTGATGAAATTTATGCCAACTCAAGTTCAATCATAGGATCTATTGGTGTTATTTCTTCATCGTTTGGTTTTAAAAATTTAATAGAAAAAATTGGGATTGAAAGAAGAGTTTACACTGCTGGAAAAAATAAAAGTACTTTAGATCCTTTTTTGGATGAAAAAGAAGAGGATATTAATCGTTTAAAAAATATTCAGTTAGAAATACATCAAGATTTTATAGATGTTGTTGAGGAAAGCAGAAAAGAAAAACTAAACAAAAATTCTGGTATTGAACTTTTCTCTGGGGAATTTTGGGCAGGAAAAAAAGCAAAAGAATTAGGATTGATCGACGGATTAGGAAATGCAGAACAAATATTAAGAGAGAAATATGGTGAAGATATAGAAATTAAGAAATTTGGAAAAAGCAAAGGCTGGTTATCAAAAAAACTATCATCTTCTCAAAATTATACTGATAAAGTAATTGGTTTATTAGAAGAAAGATCAATCTGGCAAAGGTATGGTCTCTAAAATAAAAAAAACTTTATCTTTTCAAGATACAATCTTTAACTTACAAAAGTTCTGGTCTAAAAAAGGTTGTGTAATATTACAACCGTACGATTTAGAGGTAGGAGCCGGGACATTCCATCCCGCAACCACTTTAAGGTCGCTTGGACCTAAGCCATGGAAAACTGCATATGTTCAACCATCACGCCGACCTACTGATGGAAGATATGGTGATAACCCCAATAGATTGCAACATTACTATCAATTTCAAGTTTTAATTAAACCTTCACCAAAAGAAATAAAAAAGATGTATTTAAATAGTTTGTCATCAATAGGTATTAATCATGAGGAACACGATATAAGGTTTGTTGAAGATGACTGGGAAAGTCCTACATTAGGAGCGGCAGGTCTTGGATGGGAAGTTTGGTGTGATGGTATGGAAGTTACACAATTTACCTATTTTCAGCAAATGGCTGGAGTTGAATGTAAACCTGTATCTGTAGAAATTACATATGGATTAGAGAGATTGTGTATGTTTATTCAAAACAAAAAAAGTGTTTTTGACTTAATTTGGAATGATGAAGGAATAACTTATAAAGATATTTTTCATAAGTCAGAGAAGGAATTTTCAGCTTATAATTTTGAATATGCCAACACTGATAATTTATTTAAAATATTTGAAATGCTTGAAGGGGAAACAAAATTATTAGTTGAAAAAAAAATTTCACTTCCAGCATACGATCAATGTTTAAAATGTAGCCATGTGTTTAATATTCTAGATGCTAGAGGGGTGATTAGTGTAGCACAAAGAGCTGAATATATTGCAAGAATAAGGGAACTAACTAAATCAATTGGGAAAGTTTGGATTGAAAGCCAAAGTTAATGTCAGAATTATTTGTAGAGCTATTTAGTGAGGAAATTCCTGCAAAGCTTCAGATAAATGCGAGGAATGAGTTAAAAAAAAATATTAAAAATTTTTTTATTGATAACCAAATTAAATTTAATGAAAATTTCAATGTTTATTCAACACCAAATAGACTAGTTCTCCATATTGATAAAATTCCTACTGAAATTAAACTCAACTCAGAGGAAATAAGAGGTCCAAATGTTAATGCTCCTGAAAAAGCTTTAGAGGGATTTATTAGATCAAACAATACAACATTAGAAAAAATTTTTAAAAAAAGTACTGAGAAAGGTGAATTCTACTTTTTTAAAAAAGAGTCTAGAAAAATAAAAGTCTCAGATTTATTAGAAAAAAATTTAAGTGAAATCTTAACAAAGATAACTTGGAATAATTCTATGAAATGGGCAAATTATGATCTTTACTGGGGAAGACCTCTTAAATCCATTTTAGCAATATTTAATAAAAAACCTCTTAATTTTATTTTTAACCACATAAATAGTTCTAACAAAACTTTTACAGATAAATCACTAGAAGAAGGTTTAAAAATTTTTAACGACTTTAATTCGTACATAAAATTTTTTAAACAAAAAGGTGTTTTAATTGATCAAGATTTAAGAAAAAAAATAATACAGAATAAGATTAATGAAATAATTAATAAAAAAAATTTAAAAATTGAACAGAATGAAAGGCTTATAGATGAAATAGTAAATATAGTTGAAAAGCCAGCAGTAATTATTTGTGATTTTGACAAAAAATTTTTGAATGTACCTAGTGAAATATTGATTACGACCATGCAGAGTCATCAAAAATATTTACCAACTTTTGATAAAAAAAATAATCTTACAAATAATTTCTTTGTAGTTTCAGATATTAAAGACACAAAAGGGTTTGTTAAATTAGGAAATGAGAGAGTGATTGAGGCAAGATTAAGCGATGCTGAATTTTTTTGGGAAAAAAATAAAACTCAAAATTTAGTTAAACAAGTAGATAAATTGAAAAATATAAATTATTTTAAAGGTTTAGGTTCCTACTTTGATAAAATTCAACGAATGAGAAAGTTATCATCATTAATTTCTGATGATTTTTTAATTAGTAAAGATAAAATTGAAATAGCCTCATCAATTTGTAAAGTTGATTTAATGTCCGATCTTGTCGGAGAATTTCCAGAACTCCAAGGTATTGTTGGTGGTCACTTTGCAAAGTTTCAAGGGTTTGATAAAGAAGTTTGTCTTGCTGTATCTGAACAATATTTACCTAACGGCATGGAAAGCAAACTACCAAAAAAAATGTACAGTGTTGCATTATCTTTGAGCGATAAACTGGATTCATTAGTAGGTTTTTTTGGAATAAATCTGAAACCTACTAGTTCAAAAGACCCGTATGCCATAAGAAGAATGGCTATAAGTCTTGTCAGATTAATTGTTGAAAATGAAATAAAAATCAAATTGAAAGATTTAATTGTTTACACTTGTTCAGCATATAGAGATCAGGGCTATGATTTTGACACCAAAAAGATACAAAACGAATTAAGCGATTTCATAATTGAGAGATTAAAAAATTATTTAAAAGAAAAAAAAATAAGACAAGATATAATTGAAAGCTCAACATTTTTGCTCGGATTGGATGATTTATTAAAGGCTTATAAGAAATCTTTATGTTTAAATAAAAATATTAAAAAAGAAATCGGTTTTGAAACTATTGCAGTATACAAAAGATCTTCAAATATATTAAATACTGAAGAAAAGATATCTATTGAAACTCTTGGTTTTGCGGATCCAGGCTTATTTAAAAATGATTATGAGAAAAAATTATATAAAAAAATAAATGATATAAGAAAATATTTTTTGAGTATTGGAAAAGATGAAAATTACGAGGAAAGTCTAAAAATTTTATCAAGCATTAAGAACGAGGTAAATGATTTTTTCGATAATGTTATTGTTCACGACGAAGATAAAATAATTAAAAAAAATAGATTAGAATTATTAAATATGTTGTGTAAAACTTTTGATAACTATTTTAATTTTTCAAAAATAGAAGCCTAGTATGAAAAAAATTATATTTAATTTTAAATCAAATGAAATAAAAAAAATTAAACTACCAAAAAATATTCTTGGTGGCAAAGGTGCAAACCTTTCTGAAATGGGAAGAATGGGACTGCCTGTACCCCCTGGTTTTACAATATCTACTGAGGTATGTAATTTATTTTACAAGAATAAAAAAAAATTAAATAAAAAAATACTTAATGAAATAAATAAAGAACTAAAATTTATTGAAAAAGACACAGGAAAAAAATTTGGAGATATAAAAAATCCTCTCCTAGTTTCTGTAAGATCCGGAGCTAGGGTTTCTATGCCTGGTATGATGGATACAATTTTAAATCTAGGTCTAAATGATAATACGGTAATAGCACTTGCAAAAAAAACTTCAAATTTAAGGTTTGCAAATGACAGTTATAGGCGGTTTATTCAAATGTATTCCAATGTTGTGTTGGGTGTCGAAGCCTATCATTTCGAGGATATAATTGAGAACTATAAGTTAACAAAAGGAGTATTACTAGACACAGAATTAGACGAGTATGACTGGGAAGCTTTAATAAAAGATTTTAAAAATACTGTAAAAGAAAAAACAAAAAAAGATTTTCCTCAAAATGTCAAAGAACAACTCGTGGGAGCTATAAGTGCTGTATTTTTATCTTGGGAAAGTAACAGAGCAAAAGTCTACAGAAAATTAAATCAAATACCGTCTAATTGGGGTACAGCAGTTAATGTACAATCAATGGTTTTTGGAAATATGGGAAATGATTGTGCAACTGGTGTAGTATTTACTAGAAACCCATCAGATGGATCAAAAAATATTTATGGAGAATATTTAATAAATGCACAAGGAGAGGATGTAGTTGCTGGAACTAGAACACCCCAACATATTACAAAAAAAGCCAGAGTAGAATCAAAAGAAACTCTTAAGTCAATGGAAGAGACAATGCCAGAGGCATACAAGCAACTTAAAAATATTTTAAATAAGTTAGAAAAACATTACAAAGATATGCAAGATGTGGAGTTTACTATTGAAAATAAAAAACTTTGGATGCTTCAAACGCGCTCTGGAAAACGAACAGCTAAGTCTGCAGTTAAAATAGCTGTAGATATGGTTAAAGAAAAGTTGATTACAAAAAAAGATGCAATATTGCGAATAGAACCAAGTTCTTTAGACACTTTGCTTCATCCAACTTTAGATGAGAAATCAAACTTAGAAGTAATTGCGTTAGGCTTGCCTGCATCACCTGGAGCCGCAAGTGGAAAAGTTGTGTTCACGTCCGAGGAGGCTGAAAGACTAAATAGTATGATGCAAAGTACAATATTAGTTCGTGTAGAAACTTCACCAGAAGATATACATGGTATGCATGCAGCAAAAGGAATACTGACATCAAGAGGAGGTATGACAAGTCATGCCGCAGTAGTTGCTAGAGGAATGGGACGACCATGTGTTTCTGGATCTAGTGAAATAGAAATTGATTACGAAAACAAATTATTCAAAACAAAAAATAAAGTAATTAAAGAGGGAGAACTAATTACAATTGATGGTTCAACAGGCAGAGTAATTATTGGCGAGGTAAAAACAGTTAAACCAGAAATATCTGGTTATTTCTCAAAAATAATGAGTTGGTCTGATGATTTTAGAAAATTAAAAATTAGATCTAATTCTGAGACGCCATTAGATAGTAAAACTGCTAGAGAATTTGGTGCAGAAGGTATTGGCTTGTGTAGAACTGAACATATGTTTTTTGATGAAGAAAGAATTTTATCAGTAAGAGAAATGATATTATCAAAAACAATTGAAGATCGATCTAATGCACTCAAAAAGCTATTGCCGCATCAAAAAAAAGATTTTATTGAAATATTTAAAATAATGAGAGGTTTACCAGTAACAGTAAGGCTGCTTGATCCACCACTTCACGAATTTTTGCCAAAAAGT
>CACJUO010000025.1 GCA_902596675.1 uncultured Pelagibacteraceae bacterium
TAATCATTTTAAATTTTAATGGATCACCTTTTGAATTCTTAGATACTATTTCTCTCTTTTTTGATGAATCTATCTCAATTATAAAATTTTTATTTTTTTTGCTTTCACTATTTTTGATAAATTTTAGGTTATTATTAACAATCCTATTAATATCTTTATCGCCAGTGAGTAAAACTTCTTTTATTTTAAAATTATAATCTCTTTCAACAAAAATTGGTTTATAGGAACATGAAGTTAAAACAAATATTGAAATAAAAACTATAGTTTTCCTTAAAATGTTATTCATTTATTAATAGATTAATTAATCTGTTTTTCACAAATATTATTTTCTTAATAGATTTATCTTTTAAATACTTTTCTGACAATTTATTTAATTTTATCTTATTCATGAGACTATCTTGATCTATATCTCTATTTTCATTTAAAATAGCTCTTTTTTTTCCATTTATTTGTATAACGTAATCTATTTTGTCTTCTACTAAAAGACTTTTATCAGTTTTTGGCCATTCAACATTTTCTAAAATTTTTAGATCACTTAAGCATTCTGTTGAGTAGTGTGGTACTACCGGAGAAATCAATATTAATATTTTTTTATAACTTTGTTTGAGAATTTTACCATTGATCTCTTTATCAATTATCTTGTTTATAAAATTATAAATCTCATAAATATTTGCAATAATTACATTATAATTAAAGGCTTCTAAGTTGTTAGTTATTTTATTTATCATCTGATTAGTAAATTTTTTTAAATTTTCATTTTCTAGATTTTGATCGTTCTCTATTTTAATTTTCTCCTTAATTTTATTGTGTAATATCCACAGCTTTTGTAAAAACTTATAAGATGCAACCATTCCTTGCTCAGACCATTGTACGTCTTTTTCTGGTGGACTGTCTGATAATATAAATAATCTTACTGCATCAGCCCCATAATTTTTAATTATCTTTGCGGGATCAATAACATTTTTTTTTGATTTGGACATGGACTCTGAAGGGCCGACTTGTACTTTATGATTATGATCACCTTTTTTATAAAATTGATTTCCTATTAATTCTATCTCATCAGGACTTAACCAATTATTATTTTTATCTTTGTAGGTTTCGTGGCAAACCATGCCTTGGGTAAACAAACCATCAAAAGGCTCTTTAAATTTAAAATTTTCGTTTTTATAACCTAATGCCTTCATAAAAAATCTAGAATATAATAAGTGAAGGATTGCATGTTCAACCCCTCCAATATACTGATCAACAGGCATCCAATAATCAATTTCTTCTTGTTTATATCCGTATTCAGAATTATTTGATGAACAAAATCTAAGATAGTACCAAGAAGAACAAACAAAAGTATCCAAAGTATCAGTCTCTCTAGTAAACTTTTTTCCATCAATAATAATATTTTTCCAATCTGTTTTTGCATCTAGTGGATTACCTTTTGTGTTTAAATCTACATTTTCTGGAAGTTTCACTGGTAAATCCTTTTTTGGAATTGTTGTTACATTTCCATCTTTATCGTAAGCCATAGGTATGGGGCATCCCCAGTATCTTTGCCTTGAAACTCCCCAATCTTTCAACCTAAAATTAATCTTCTTTTGACCTATCTTTCTTTCCTCTAAAATATCAATTGTTTTTAAAATTGATTCATCTGGTACTTTTAGGTTGTTAAGAAATTCAGAATTTATTAAAGATCCAGGACCTGTATAAGCTTCATCTTTTACTTCAAAATTGTCATTTGCATCATTTGGTTTAACAACTGTTTTAATATCAAGATCATATTTTTTAGCAAAATCAAAATCTCTTTGATCATGAGCGGGGCAACCAAATACTGCGCCAAAGCCATAATCCATTAGAACAAAATTAGCAAAGAAAACGGGAACTTTTTGGCTTGGATTTAATGGGTTTATCGCAACTAAATCAGTTTTAAAGCCAATTTTTTCACCAATTGCAATTGCTTCTTCAGTAGTTCCAGTTTTTGAGCATTCTTTTTTAAATTCTTGAAATTTTTTATCTTCTAAATAATGTTTTGAAATTTCATGATCCACTGAAACTGCTAAAAACGAAAATCCAAATAAAGTGTCTGGTCTAGTTGTAAAACATTTAATCTCTTTTACTGGTAAACTCCCCTCTGTTTTAAAAGCAATTTCGCAACCAAAGGATTTACCAATCCAATTTTTTTGCATTACTTTTACCTTGTTTGGCCATTGTTTTAGTTCGTTCAAACCATCAAGTAATTCTTGTGAGAATTTTGAAATATTAAAGAACCATTGATTTAATTTTTTACGTTCAACAATTGCCCCAGATCTCCAACCTTTACCATCAATAACTTGCTCATTTGCAAGGACAGTTTGATCAATAGGATCCCAGTTTACATAGTTTTCTTTTCTATAAACTAATCCTTTTTCATAAAGTTCTAAAAAAAATAATTGTTGATGCTTATAATACTCTTCCGAACATGTTGAAATTTCTCTATCCCAATCAATAGAAAGACCCAGCTTTTTTAGCTGTTCCTTCATTGTCGCTATGTTTTTATTTGTCCATTCTTTTGGATCTAAATTATTTTCTCTGGCCGCATTTTCTGCTGGCATACCAAATGCATCCCAACCCATTGGGTGCATAACATTAAAGCCTTGCAAAGTTTTATACCTAGATAAAACATCGCCTATAGTATAATTTCTAACATGACCCATATGTATCTTACCTGAGGGATATGGAAACATTTCAAGGCAATAAAATTTTTCTTTTGAGTGATCCACCTTAGATCGAAAAACTCTTGCTTTTTGCCATTTTTCTTGCCATTTATCTTCGACAGTTTTAAAATTATATCTTTCCATTGAATTAAAATTAAAAATTACTTCTAACTATTTTGTTGTATCGACTTTACTACCTTTATAAGGCTTGAAATTTTTTTCGTCGTTTTGTTTTTTGTAAATTATTGCCTTTGATAAAATCTGTTTTTTAAGTTCTGCTGATAATGATCCTGTCTTTTGTGAAATTTTACAACTAGCTACTTGATTACATTTTTTATAAAAAACTTTTATATCTAGTGCATCAGCTCTAACTTCATTTGTTAAAAAACGAATTGATATTTTTACAGACTCGTCAAGACTATTATTATCCGAATACCAATCTGTTATAATTATACCACCACTGTAATTTACAGATGAAAGAGGCATGAAATCTAAAGTATCAAGTGATGCTCTCCAAAGTTCATTAGCACTTGCGAACATAAAATCTCCACCCTTTCCACTCTTTCCTAAGTTGTCTAGCCTGAAACCTCTTCCCTCCTCAAGATTTTTCTTAACTCTCAGTTTTGGATCTGGTGGATTTTTTCGTGCATCACCTCCGGGTAAATTTTCAATAGTTTTACACGAGGAAAGTGTAAACAGTGCAATTAGTAAAAAATTTACTGTTCGAAATTTAAAAAAATTTAGCATAATTCGTCTTAAAAATAAGTAATAGATGAAAAAACATTATAATTAAAAGAATTTTTTTGAAAACGTCGAAAATCATACATAATTCAGCATTTTTAGTGATGTAAAAATACAACACTATTGTAAAAAATAGCTGTTAAATTGACATTAAGCCATAAAAATCTAGGAAAATTGATAGTTATAGCCTGTTTAATATTAAACAATAAACGAAAGGTAATAATATGAACAATCTAAAAAAAATAGGATTGACAGCATTAGGTACTGCAATGGTAGCAACTTCAGCGCAAGCTGCTTCACTATCTGTATCTGGTGGTACTTCAATCTTTTTTGGTGGAGAAGACAACAGTAACGCCGGTAATGGTTGGTCAATGACTGATCAAATCGATTTCAACGCTAGCGGTGAAATGGATAATGGTATGACTATTTCTCTTTACCTACAACTTGATGGTAGCACTGCTCCATTCGACGACAGAAAATTAACAATCGACACTGGAGATATGGGAGTACTTACATTCTCAGGTAAAGGATCTTCAGGACCAGTTGGTGCATGGGATGATTTAGTTCCAAGTGCAAACGAAGAGTCTTGGGGAACATCTATCGGTGGAACAGTTGATGGTCCAACAAATGCTAACATAGGTGCTAATTCATTCGTTTACGACTACACTGTAAGTGATGCAATTGCTCTTAAAGCAGCATATAAACCGTCAAAATCTGGTGGACTTGAGAGTTCAACTGAAGTTGGTGTTGCTTACACTGGATTTGAAGGTTTAACTATTAAAGCTGCAATGGGTGAAAACAATTCTGCCGCTGATAAAATAGACTTAAGTGTATTTAGTGCTGTTTATGCAGCTGGACCATTATCAGTTGGTATTCAGTCAAATGAATCAGACGCTGGAACTGGAACAGATGAAGACTTTACAGCATATGGTGTATCTTATGCAGTAAGTGATGATTTATCTATTTCATATGGTGTATCATCTCTTGATTATTCTTCAGCTTTAGAAGATCAAGAATCATCTGCAGTAAGTGTATCATTTACAGCAGGTGGTGTAGCAATCTCTGCATCGCATCAGACTACTGACAATGTAGCTGGAGCAACTGCAACAGATAACACATCATACGAAGTTAACTTCTCTTTTGCATTCTAATTAAAGAAGTAAATTTTATATAAAAGGGCCCCTTTATAGGGGCCTTTTTTATTTGAAAAAAGAAATACCAGCAAAGCCACTTGAGCTGGTTAGATTAATCAATTTAATATTATTTTTTGATATACCTCCAAGAGCAACAATCTCATTATTTGAAAGTTTAGATATTAAATTAAATTTATTTATTCCTAGAAAGTTATTATTCTCTTTAAAAATTGAGGATATAAAAATTTTATTAACTTTTTGTTTTTCTTTAATTCTAATTTCTTTGACGTTATGTGCTGATCCAATTAATAAAAATTCTTTTTTAAATGTAAAACTTAAATGAGAAAAATCTTTATTAAATGAGGGCAAATATGCACCATCTAAGTCTAATTTAATAGATAACTTTATATTATTGGATATTAAGAATTTTAGTCTTTTGCTTTTACAATAGTTTTTTAAAAAGAGAATTTCGCTTATTTTGTAATTTTTTTTATAATTTCGGTAAATAATAGTCGTATTTAAATCTTGTTTATCAATATTACTTTTCTCAAATTTATCTATAAAGTAATATTTTTTTAGAAATTTATAATGCATAAAACAGTTCAAAATCTAATATCCATTCAAGATACTATAAAATCAAAATTAGAAGACTTTAATATAAATGAGAGAATACCAAAAATAATTGCAGTTTCAAAAACATTTAAGATTGACCATATTTTACCATTAATTGAATATGGCCATATAGATTATGGAGAAAATAAAGTTCAAGAAGCTTTAGAAAAATGGACAGATATCAAAAGTAAAAATAATAAGATCAACCTTCATTTGATAGGCAAATTACAAACCAACAAAGTCAAATTCGCAATTAAAATTTTTGATTATATTCATTCTTTGGATAATGAAAAATTAGCAAAAAAAATAGCAGATGAACAAAAAAAACAAAATAAAAAACCAAAAATTTTTATACAAGTAAATCTTGGTGAAGAGGATCAGAAATCAGGAATACATAAAAATCAATTAACTGAACTTTATAATTTTTCAAAAAATTTAGGTTTAGATATTATTGGCTTAATGTGTATTCCACCGTTCGGTGAAAATCCAGAAAATTTTTTTTCAAAAATGAGTGAATTAAATCAAATGATTAATTTAAATGAATTAAGTATGGGAATGTCTTCTGATTACCAGGAAGCTTTAAAATATAAAGCAACTTATTTGCGTATAGGCTCAAATATTTTTGGTCAAAGAGATTAGATTATTTTTATTTTAGTGTTTTTATTTATTAATTTTAATAATATTAAAAAATCCTTTCTTTTTAATGCTATACATCCTTCTGTAGGTTTAAAATTTTTTGTTAAATGAAGAAAGATTGCGCTACCTTTGCCTAACTTTGTTCTTTTTGTATTATGATTAATAGGAATTAAAAAGTCATATTTATTATCTCTTCGGTATAATCTTTCGTGTTTAATTTTTTTTTTAATTTTAATTAATTTATTATAATATTTTTTATTTTTAAGATCGTCACACCATCCCATCTCTTTTTTTATCTGAACACATTTTAATTTGGTATTTGGTTTTGAATTTCTATCTTTTCTGAAATATAAATTTCCTAATGAAAAAGTTCCTTTAGGAGTTTTTTTATCTCCCTCAACCTTATCTTTTGCTAAGCCATTTTTACCGATGCAACATTTAAAAAAGAAATCATCAAATTTAAGAGTTTCTTTATTTTTCAGAATAATTGTCATATCTTCAATATATATGAATAATCATACTTTAGTAATTTATGATTTCGATATTATGTTCGAAATATTGAAGGAAATAGAGAGTCAACTTAATTTTAAATTAATTAAAGTGACTAAAAATAATCTCAAAGATTTTGAGTTAATTACTGAGAAAAATTACATAATTATTTCATCAAAAAAAATTAAAGATCAAGAAAACCAAATCATTATCGATAAGTTACCAATTGAAATAAATAAGTTAATAGAAAGTATAAATATAAACTTTTTAAAGAAAACATATAGCCAGCAGTCAGATATAAATTTAGGAAATTATAACCTTAATTTGAATTCCAGAAAGATTTTTAAAAATGAGAATTCATTAAACTTAACTGAAAGAGAAGCAGATATTATAATATTTTTAAGTAAAGCAGAAAAACCTGTTAAAATTTCTAAATTACAAAAAGAAGTATGGGGTCATAATTCAAAGTTAGAAACGCATACTGTAGAAACACATATATATAGATTAAGAACAAAAATTAGTAAGAATTTTAATGACGACAATTTTATTCTAAGTTCTAAACAGGGTTATATGATTTCAAAATAATGAATCAATCATTAATTGATAATTTAATATTTAAAGCCAATAAAAAATATAATGAAAAAAATTTTTTAGATGCAGAAAAATTATATAAACAGGTTTTAAATATTGAACCAAAAAATGTTAATTGTTTGAATTATCTTGGTACCTTATTTGCACAAACAAATAGAAAAAGAAATGCTGAGGAAATTTTTTTAAAAGCTATAAATTTTGAACCAAACAATCCAGTAATAAAT
>CACJUO010000026.1 GCA_902596675.1 uncultured Pelagibacteraceae bacterium
CTAGATTAACTGATTCTGGATTATCAATTACTCAATGGCAATTATTCTCTGGTTTTCTTCCACCACTTAATAATTCTCAATGGGTTATGTATTTTGATTTATACAAAGAGATACCGGAATTTAAATTGCAAAATTATGATATGACCATGCAAGAATTTAAAGTTATTTTTTGGTGGGAATGGGTTCATCGATTTATGGGAAGGCTAATAGGCTTAGCTTTTCTAATTCCACTAATATATTTCTCATTTAAAATTAAATTTAAAAAATTATTGGACCTTTATTTCATCTTTGCTTTAATATGTTTTCAAGGATTTATAGGTTGGTATATGGTAAGTAGTGGCCTAATTGATAGAGTTGATGTTAGTCATTTTAGATTATCTATACATTTATTAGTAGCTTTTCTTATTTTATCTTTAATTTTTTGGAATTATTTAAAAATAAAAGTTAAAAACAACTTTCAAAATACTATAAATATAATTTTCCCATTGAGTTTTCTTTTTTTAGTCTTTTTACAAATTTCTATTGGTGCATTCGTCTCAGGGATGGATGCAGGCAAAATTTATAATTCCTGGCCATTAATGGGAGACTCAATTTTTCCAAATGATAATAGTGTTGTTAATTTATTTAAATTATCTGCTTTTAGTGATCCTTCTTTGGTGCAATTTATACATAGAAAATTAGCTTATTTAATAGGATTATTTTATCTGTATTTATTATTTTATATTTACAGAAATAAAAAAACTGATTTATATAAATCGGTTAACGTTTTAGGAATTTTTATAATTTTACAGATTGTCTTAGGAATATTTACATTGTTATATGGTGCACAGATATTAATTGCATCTATGCACCAAATAAGTTCTATATTTTTAGTAGCTTCTTGTATCTATTTTTTATTTATAAATACAAGATCTAACTTACAGCTTTCAAGCTAGGTTTTCCAGAAGCTCCTAATGCTTGATCTAGATCAGCTATAATATCATCCGGATGTTCAATACCGATAGACAATCTTACATATCCTGGTGTAACACCTGCAGCTAATAGCTCTTCTTCAGTTAACTGACTGTGAGTAGTTGTTGCTGGATGAATAGCTAAACTTCTTGCATCCCCAATATTTGCTACATGATAAAACATTTTTAATGACTCAATAAATTTTTTACCTGCTTCAACGCCTCCTTTAACCTCGATACCTACAAGTGCTCCATTTCCACCTTTCATGTATTTTTTAGATCTTTCACCTATCTCACCTTTATGAAGAGTAGGGTAGATAACTCTTTCCACATTTTTATGTTTTTGTAAAAATGCAACAGCTTTCTCAGCATTAGAGCAATGTTGTTTCATTCTTAATGGAACTGTTTCAAGACCTTGAATGATTCCCCAGGCATTATCTGGCGCTAAAGGAGCTCCTAAATCTCTTAAAAGACAAACTCTAGCTCTTACTGCAAAAGAAACGTTTGCGCCTGTTAATTGAGGTACTACTTCACCCCATTTTGCTCCACCATAACTGGCATCTGGCTCATTAAATAAAGGCTGCCTTTTTGGATCTTTTGTCCAGTCGAAATTACCTCCATCAACAAGAGCTCCACCAATGACTGTTCCGTGTCCACCAATAAATTTAGTAAGTGAGTGAACTACTACAGCAGCCCCATGTTCTAAAGGCTTACAAATTACTGGCGCAGCAGTATTGTCCATTATTAATGGAATATTATGCTTTCTACCAATGTCAGATACCTCTTTAATTGGAAATACTCTTAAGTATGGATTAGGTAAAGTTTCTGCATAAAAACATCTTGTTTTTTCATCAATTAATTTTTCAAAATTACTTGGATCAGAAGGATCTGCATATCTGCATTCAATACCTAGTTTTTTTAGTGTATGTGTGAATAGATTAACCGTTCCTCCATATAAATCAGTTGAACTAATAAAGTTATCACCTGATTGACAAACGTTCATTATCGCAAATGTTGACGCTGCTTGACCTGATCCAACTGTTACAGCTGCAAGTCCACCCTCAAGAGCTGCAACTCTTTTTTCCAGTACATCATTTGTTGGATTCATAATTCGTGTATATATGTTTCCAAATTCTTTTAGTGCGAATAAATTTGCAGCATGATCTGTATCATTAAACTGATACGATGTTGTTCTATATAGAGGGACTGCTACTGCTGTTGTAGCTGGATCACTTCTATAATCCCCACCATGTAGTGCTATTGTTTCTGGATTTTTATTTTTGCTCATATTTTCCCTTCTGTTTAAAATTGTATTAAACTAAAATGAAAAAATACAATCAAGCTTAAATTTAACTTGATAATGGAGGATAATTTGTTGTTATAAATTTTTTAAGCACTGTCAATACTCTATCTGCTTCCTCTAACAACATCATATGCCCACAGTTATCAATTATGTCAACTTGGCTACCATCTATTAATGATGCTAGTTTTTTCCCCTCCTTAACAGGACACATTTTATCGTCAGTTGCTAAAATTGATAAAGTGGGGCATTTAATTTTTTTTGCTGCCTCAAATCCATTTTTGTAATTATCACAGGCTCTAAAATCAACACCTAATGTATTTTGTATTGTTCTTGATTTAGCTAGCATTGTTCCCGTATTTATATGATATAGCCCAGGAACTGGATGACCACCGAAATGACCAGCTGGACCATGTGCCCAATCCATCATTAAATCTACTGCTTTAGGATCATTATTCTCCGCTAATGAAAGTAGTTCAGGATTCATTGGTATGGCACCAGCTCCACCCATCAAACTTAATGTTTTGATTTTATCTGGATATCTTGATGTGCACTCTACTGTAACTAAACAACCTTGTGAGTGGCCTACTAAGGAAGCTTCTTTATGACCAACAGCATCAATTACATCATTCACCCAATCTGCCATTTCCTCAATTGATTTAAGACTTTCACCACTAGACAAGCCATGACCTGGAAGATCAATTGCTAATGCATTATAACCATGAAAAGCAAAGTACCTTGTTTGAAGCACCCATGTCATGTGTGTAAGACCACTACCATGAACAAATATAATTAACGGCTTTTTTTTATCAAAAGGTCTTCCACCTGTAGAGGCGAATACCTCATGTCCATTTACTTTAAATTTCATTGATTTGATACAAGTCTTGGTTTTCTTGCTGCTCTAAAACCAATCTCGAAATCATTTTTTATATCATCAATGTCTTCAATACCCACTGACAATCTGATCATGTCGTGAGACAACCCAGCAAACTTTAAAGTTGCCTCATCCATTTGCGAATGGGTTCCTGATGCAGGATGAATAACTAAAGTCCTTGTGTCGCCCACATTTGCTAAATGTGATGCTAATTTTACATTGTTGATAAATGCAACACCAGCATCTTTTCCACCTTTAATACCAAACGCAATCATTGAACCTCTTCCATTAGGCAAAAGCTTTTTTGCTAATTCATGATCAGGATGATCTGGGACACTTGGATGTGATACCCAAGCAACACTTTCATGGTTTGATAAATACTTAACCATTTCTTCAGCATTAGAACAATGTTTTTTCATTCTTACTGACAAAGTTTCTATGCCTTGCAAAACATTCCATGCATTCTGAGGACTTAAACAAGGACCAAAATCTCTCATGCCTTCAGCTCTAGCTTTCATTGTAAAAGCTGTTGGGCCAAACTCCTCGGCAAATGATAATCCATGATATCCTTCATAAGGTTTTGTCATTGTTGGAAATTTATCATTTTGCATCCAATCAAATTTTCCACCTTCAACTAGTATTCCAGCCATTGAAGATCCATGTCCTGCCATCCATTTTGTTAGTGAATGAATTACTATATCGGCACCATGCTCAAATGGTTTACATAAATAAGGAGTTTGATAAGTTGCATCAACCATCAGTGGAATTCCAGCATCATGTGCAATTTTTGCTATTTCTGGCATGTTCATTATTTCGTTACCTGGGTTTCCGACGAGTTCTCCAAAAATACCTTTTGTATTTTTTTGAATTGCTTTTTTAAATCCTTCAGTATCTCTTGGTTTAACAAATGTACATTTAATTCCAAATTTAGGTAAGGTTAATCTAAATAGATTTACTGTGCCTCCATACAGTTGAGATGATACAACTAAATGGTCACCTGCTTCACATAATGTCATTACTGTCAAAAATATTGCACTCATTCCTGAAGATGTAGCTAGTGCTGCCGTACCACCTTCAAGTGAAGCAACTCTCTCCTCTAATACACCAACGGTTGGGTTTGAAATTCTACTATAAATATGTCCACCTCTTTCTAAATTAAAAAGAGCAGCTGCATGATCGACGTCATCAAAAAGGTATGATGTGGTTTGATAAATTGGCACTTGTCTTGAACCAGCATTTTTGTGTGGTTGATAGCCAGCATGTAAACTGAGGGTATCAAATTTATACGTATTTGGTTTTAATTCTTTTTTTTTATCACTCATTAGGCTCCTTTAATTTATAATTTTGTGAGTTCGTTTTTTAAGGTTATTATTACTAATATATGGTCATAATTCAATCAACCATTCAGTCCAACCAAAATATAATAATTTGACAATATATGTAATTATAAGTATTAATCCCGCATTCATGACAAAGTTTGTTAAAAAAGATGAGATAAATAGCGAGTGGTTTGAAATCGATGCCACAGGAGCCGTTGTAGGTAGACTAGCAACAGTTGTATCTAAAATTATAAGAGGGAAGAACAAAACAACATATACTCCTCACATGGACCATGGAGATTATGTTGTTATTAAAAATGTAGACCAAATAAAATTTACGGGCAGTAAATTTCAAAATAAAAAATATTATAGACACACTGGATATCCTGGAGGTATTAAAGAAACTACACCTGAGAAATTAAACGAGAAAAAACCTGGTGAAGTACTAAAGTTAGCAGTTAAAAGAATGTTACCATCTGGTGCACTAGGGAAAAAACAATTATCAAAACTTAAAATTTATACTGGAGAAGAACACCCACATACTTCACAAAATCCAAAAATAGTTGAAATTGGTAAACTAAATCAAAAAAATATTGTAAGAAATTAATATGGAAACTTCCCAAACATCTTCACCAAAAATGAAATTAGATTTTAAAGATAGCAAATATGCAACAGGTAGAAGAAAAAAATCTGTTGCGAAAGTTTGGTTAAAAAAAGGATCAGGTAAATTTTACGTAAATGGCAAATCTTTAAATGACTATTTTCCAAGAGCTAATCATGTAATGCAAATTTTAAGACCTTTTGAAATAATAAACAAGTCAACAGATTACGATGTTAGATCTAAAGTTGTAGGTGGAGGACAAACTGGTCAAGCTGGTGCTTTAGTACATGGTATTTCAAGAGCTTTATTAAAATTTGATGAAACTTTAAAATCAACCTTACGTAAAGAAAAACTCACAACAAGAGATTCAAGATCTGTTGAGAGAAAAAAACCTGGTAGAGCAAAAGCTAGAAAAAGCTACCAATTTTCTAAAAGATAATTTCTTTTTAAATTTCAACTGTTATATTAAATTATGGGCAAGAAAAATGTTCTTATATGTGGAGCTACTGGATATATAGGATTACAAC
>CACJUO010000027.1 GCA_902596675.1 uncultured Pelagibacteraceae bacterium
AAATTATCTTTGAAGGTTTTTATTACATCTCTATCGACATTGATTTTTTTTCTTAAGTTTTGAGCAACTGTTTTTCCTGTCACAGTTATTAAGTTTTGGTGGATTTTTTTATGCTTCATTAATTCTTTCATGATTGCAGGTATACCGCCTGCTCTGTAAAAACCTTCCATTAAATGCTCTCCAGCAGGTTGACAGTTCGCCAATAAAGGAATTTTGTGCCCTAATTTTTGCCAATTGGATAAATCGAATTTTACACCCATGTGTTTTGCAATTGCAATTAAATGAGTAGTACAATTACTTGATGCACCTATAGCACTAGCAACTACAACTGCATTTTCAAAAGCTTTCTTTGTCATTATTTTAGAAGGTGTAAGATCTTCATGGACCATATTTACAATTCTCGATCCTGTCTCAAAAGAAATTTGTTCTCTTTCTCGATAAGGTGCTGGTATCACAGCACATCCAGGTAAAGACATTCCTAATGCTTCCGCCACTGAATTCATTGAGGAAGCAGTACCCATTGTATTGCAATGACCAGGACTTGGAGAAGATGCAGCTGCCATATCCATAAATTCCTCGTAATTAATTTCTCCTTTAGCATGTAATCTTCTTGCTTCCCAAATAATGGTTCCTGCTCCAGCTTTCTTACCCTTGTAATTTCCATCCAGCATTGGGCCGCCAGATAAAACAATTGCAGGAATGTTTACTGTAGCAGCAGCCATTAAAGCTGCTGGAGTAGTTTTATCACAACCAGTTGTAAGTATTACTCCATCGATTGGATATCCATAAAGAACTTCGACTAATGATAAATAAGATAAATTTCTGTCCAACATCGCAGTTGGTTTTTTTCCAGTTTCTTGGATTGGGTGAGTAGGAAATTCCATCGGAATACCGCCTGCTCTTCTAATTCCGTCTTTAATTCTTTTGCTTAAAGATAAAAAATGTCTATTGCATGGGGATAAATCGCTACCTGACTGTGCGATACCTATAATTGGATTGCCCGATTGAAGCTCTTCTCTTGTAAGTCCATAATTTAGATATCTTTCTAAATACATGGCTGTCATGCCAGGGTCTTTAGGATCATCAAACCACTGCTTGCTTCTTAAATTCTTTTTTTTCATCAAATTATAAATATATTATTTAAATTAAATTAATTTATAATATTTTATAAAACTTATATTAAAAAATGAATAGTCTAATTGTTCTCAATAAAAACGATAATGTTGGTGTAAGTCAATTCATAATACCAGAAAAAACAAAAATTGATGGTCAAGATATTAGCACTATTGATCCAATACCTTTTGGGCATAAAGTTTGCTTAAAACCTATAAACAAAGGTGATCCTATAATTAAATATGATCAAATAATAGGATTTGCTTCTAAAAATATAAATGCAGGCGAGCATGTTCACACTCATAATTTAGAATTCAAAGAATTTGAAAGAGCCTTTAAAGTAAATAATAAAAAGACAATTGTTGATGAAAATGCAGATACTTTTTTCAACGGAATTTTGAGAGAAAATGGTCAAGTTGCTACAAGAAACTATATAGGAATTGTGAGTACAGTAAATTGTTCGGCAACTGTAACAAAGATGATTGTCGAAAAGATAAAATATTCAAACATTTTAAATGATTACCCTAATATAGATGGAATCGTTCCAATTACGCATTCTACTGGATGTGGCATGAATACAGTTAGTGAAGGAATGCAAATGTTTCAAAGAACAATTGATGGTTTTAAAAATCACCCAAATTTTTCGCATGTTTTTGTCATTGGCTTAGGTTGCGAATGCGCACAAGTAAGTTTATTTGATGAGTCTGTCAAAAAACATAACAGGATACATTTTTTAACGATTCAGGATGAGGGTGGCACAAAAAAAATTGTAGATAAGGTCTTATCTCAAATTAAAAATCTGTTATCAGAGGCTAATGATATTAAAAGAACTCCAGAGTCAGTGAGTCATTTAACTTTAGCTCTTCAATGTGGTGGCTCAGATGGATATTCGGGTATAACTGCAAATCCAGCTTTGGGTGTAGCAGCTGATATGTTGGTAAAAAAAGGGGGGAGTTCTATATTATCAGAAACTCCTGAAATTTATGGTGCAGAACACCTTTTAATCAATAGAGCAAACAGCCAAGAAACAGCAGATAAACTTATGAAAAGATTAGAATGGTGGAAGCATTATACATCAATAAACAATAGTACAATGGACAACAATCCTGCACCAGGAAATAAAAGAGGTGGCTTAACTACAATTTTAGAAAAATCTCTTGGTGCTGTTGCAAAGGGCGGTAAATCAATTTTAGAAGATGTATTGGAATATGCAGAGCCATTGAAAAATAAAGGATTTAATTTTATGGACTCTCCTGGATATGATCCAGTTTCTGTGACAGGACAGGTTGCGTCCGGTGCAAATGTCATATGTTTTACTACAGGTAGAGGTTCTTGTTTTGGATGTAAACCGGTACCAAGTTTAAAATTGTCTACCAATTCTGCAATGTATGAAAAAATGGAAGAAGATATGGATATTAATTGTGGAACAATAGCTGAAGGAAAAGAAGATATTGAAAAAGTTGGAAGTAAGATATTTGATCTTGTTGTAAATACCGCTTCAGGAAATAAATCAAAAAGTGAAATTAATGGCTACGGTGATGAGGAGTTTAATCCTTGGCAAGTAGGCGTTGTAATGTAACTTTTGATTGATTGATAAAAACCTCCCATGTCTAAAAATCCAAAAGCTTCCTTGTTTAAAGTAATTTTTCTATCTGCTTCAGGTTTTTTTTTGTTTGTATGCATGGACTCTACAGCAAAATATTTAGGAAGTGTTATGCCTGTTACCCAAGCAGTATGGGGCAGATTTTTTTTCCATTTTATTGCACTTTGTGTTTATTTTTTACTTTTTAAGCCAAAACTAAATTTAACAAGAAACTTTAAAATTCAAATTGTTAGATCTTTATTGATGGTGACGGCAACATTTTTTATGTTTAATTCATTACAAAGATTTGATTTAGTTGATATATACGTGGTTTTTTTTAGTGCACCATTAATTGTTTCATTATTATCGGCATACTTTTTAAAAGATATTTTGTCTCCCAAAGGTGTAATTTTAATGCTGTTAAGTTTTGGGTCAATTGTTTACGCTTTAGGTCCTAGTATGAAAATATTATCACCTGAACTAATATTTCCAATAGTTCCTCCATTATGTTGGGCACTCTATCAATTCTTTACCAAACTTATTTCTGGTAACAATGAACCTTTCTCAGCAGTTTTTTATACCGCTGTTACTGGTGCTTTAATTTTTACTATTTATATTTCTTTTAATTGGACACCAATTGAAAATAATTTTTATTGGATGGGTTTAATAGCAATGGGTATTTTTGGTTTCATAAGTCACTTTATAATTATTTATGCGATCCAATTATCAAATTTATCTTTTGTAACTAACTTTCAATATTCACAGTTACTATGGTCAACCATAATTAATTTTTTAATTTTTGGTGTACCTGCAGATATAAGTAAAATTATAGGTCTAATAGGTATTATAATTTTTGGAGTTATGTTTATTAGAGTTGAAGGATCAAAAAAGGTTAAAAAAGTTAGTTAATTTTTATTTTTTTTCCTGATTTTGAACTTTTATTTATTGCATCAAAAATAATAAGAGAGTTTAAACCATCTTTACCTGATACTTTGGGTTTTTCTTTTTTTATTACGACGTTAGCAAAATGATCAATTTGATTAATTAAAGTTTCATTACTCTTTTGAATATTAATTTTGTTATTATGAATTCTATTCCACCAACTTCTTTCTTTTTGATAGTACCAAAATTTTAAATTTGGAAATTGAACAGAGCCTTTTGTTCCTCCTATAAAATAAGATGATTGATCAGTTATTGGATAAGCAGGATTTTCACCAGCAGTTAACTCATAACTCCAAGGAGAAGTAATTGTATCTGATATATTTAAAGTGCATAAAGCACCAGACTTAAAAAATAAATTTACTGAAGCTGTATCTTCAACCTTATATTTTCTTATACGATTTGATTTAAAAGCCTGAACATATTTTACTGGGCCAAGTAAATAACAAATCATATCAATATCATGAACTAAATTAATGCCTAATGGACCACCACCATCACTTATTCTCCATTTTTCATTAAAATAATTTTTGTGTTTATAAAGCCAACATAAAATATTTGCAGATACAATTTTGCCAAGTTTTTTTGCTTCTATTATCTTTTTTACATTGTTAACGATAGAATTATGTCGTCTATGATACCCTATTAATAGAGATGTTTTGTTTTTATTTGCACTACTTATAATTTTTTTTGCTGATTTAATATTATCTGAAATAGGTTTTTCTAACAAAACAGGTATTTTTGAATTTAAAAATTGCACAGTATCCTTTTCATGTAAAACATTTGGAGTTGCAACTACAACGGCATCAGGCTTATCACTTTCTAATAGTATTTTAGTATTTTTATATAGTGGAACTTTGAATTTTTTCGCTAATTCATTGCCTGTTTTTTTTATTTCTACAATTGAGTGAAGAGAAGCATTTTTGGATCTTTGAATTGCTTTAATATGCTGTAATCCCATTAAACCAATTCCAATTACTGAGATTTTTACTTTCTTAGGCACAAAACTTTATCTTAGGTGATACCAGCATCTATAATAAAGTTCTGTTTAGTGCATCCTGAGGACACATCAGAAGAAAGATGAACAACTAAACTTGCTACATCAGCTGGTTTTAATTGCCTTTTCAAACATTGTTTATCAAGAATAAACTTTTTATATTTGGGCGTTAGCCAATGCTTTATTTGGCGTTCAGTAGCAATTGATCCTGGGGTAACAGAGTTGCATCTAATATTGTATTTACCAAATTCTTTTGCAAAAGACCTGGTTAAACCAATAACAGCTGATTTTGCTGTTTCGTAAGCAACCTTATCTCCTTCTCCCAACATCCAGGAAACTGAACTTAAATTTACAATAGCTCCACTTTTTTTTTGAATCATACCTTTTAAAACAGCTTTAATTGTAAAGAAAAAATGTTTTAAGTTTACATCCATTCTATTGTTCCAATATTTTTCATCTACCTGTTTAGTTGAATGCCTATCATCATTAGCTGCATTATTTATTAAAATATCAATAGGCCCTTTTGATTTTATTATTTTTTGAATTATATTTTCTAATTTTTTAATTTTTAAAAGGTTACATTCAATAAAGTGCGGGGCTTTAATATTTTTTTTTTTTAAATTTGAAATTAATTTTTTGGACTCTTTTATATTTATATCCACAAAATAAACTTCGCAATCTTGCTCACAAAAATGCTCTACTAT
>CACJUO010000028.1 GCA_902596675.1 uncultured Pelagibacteraceae bacterium
TAATTGGAATGCACTAAATATTTTATCAACTGATGCATCAGCTGTTGGTTCTTATGATTTAGGCATTTTTTCCTCAAATGATGGAAGCAATAAAACTCTTAAAAAAATTGAGGATGGTGATGCAGAAGTTATTTTTTTATTAGGTCAAGATAACCTCAAAATTAAAAAAAATAATGAATTTATAATTTATATTGGAAGCCATGGCGATAATGGTGCAGATATGGCAGATCTTATATTGCCTGGTGCTGCATATACTGAGCAAGATGGTTATTTTACTAACTTAGAAGGAAAGTTTCAAAAAGCATTTAAAGCTTCATATCCTCCAGGAGAAGCTAAAGAAGATTGGCTTATAATTAATGAATTATCTTCTGCTATCCTTGGAAATCCTCTATTTAAAAATAAAGATGAACTACTAAAATCTATGCAAAACCATTTAAATAATCAAACTAGTAAAAATTTTGAAGTTCCTAAATATAATTTGAATGATGAAAAATTATTAGTTGAAGATATTGATTATTACTATTCTAATACGATTGCCCGTGCATCCAAAACAATGTCAGAGTGTAGATATGCAAGAGCTAATTTGAAAAAAACTGGAACAGAGGGTTAATGGACTCTTATTTTTCAATTTTATTTACTGAAGTTTATAAAATTTTATTTTTATTAGTACCTGTTTTAGTTTCTGTAGCAATGATAGTTTGGCTTGATAGAAGAGTTTGGGCCTTTGTACAAAAAAGGAGAGGACCCAATGTTGTTGGTCCATTTGGTTTATTCCAATCATTAGCTGATGCACTAAAATATATCTTTAAAGAAATAATAATACCTGCAAGCTCAAATAAGCTTGTATTTGTGTTAGCTCCAGTCGTGACTATGACATTAGCATTAATATCATGGGCTGTAATACCATTCGGCGAAGATTTTGTTCTAGCTGATATCAACGTTGGTATTTTATATCTTTTCGCAGTTTCATCATTAGGCGTATATGGAATAATTATGGGAGGATGGGCCTCCAATTCTAAATACCCTTTTTTAGGTGCAATCAGATCTGCTGCACAAATGGTATCATATGAAGTTTCAATAGGAGTAATAATAATTAACGTTCTATTATGTGTTGGATCTTTAAACTTAAGTGACATTGTTATGGCACAACAAAATTTATGGTTTGTAATTCCTTTGTTTCCTATGTTTGTAATTTTTTTTATTTCTGCACTAGCAGAAACAAATCGTCCTCCATTTGATTTACCAGAAGCAGAAGCTGAATTAGTGGCAGGATATCAAACTGAATATTCAGGAATGATGTATGCTATGTTTTGGTTAGGAGAGTATGCAAATATTTTGTTAATGTGTGCAATGGGTTCAGTTTTATTTTTGGGTGGCTGGTTATCTCCAATAGACATCTTTCCATTTAATGCTATCCCAGGTCCTTTTTGGTTAATCTTTAAAATATTATTTTTATTTATTTTATTTGCGTTAGTTAAAGCAACTGTTCCAAGATATAGATATGACCAATTAATGAAGCTTGGATGGAAGATATTTCTCCCATTTTCACTATTTTATGTTGTTTTAACTTCAAGTTTTTTACTATATTTTGATTTACTACCGGGGAAATAAATGAAAATTTCAAGATTATTAAAAACCATATTCATGATTGATTTTATGACTGGCTTATTAATTGCAATTAAAGAGACTTTTAAGGCAAAAAAGACAATCAATTATCCTTTTGAAAAGGGATCCTTAGGAACAAGGTCTAGGGGGGAGCACGCTCTTAGAAGATATCCTAACGGTGAGGAAAGATGTATAGCGTGTAAGCTTTGTGAGGCTGTATGTCCAGCTCAAGCAATTACAATTGAATCAAAGGAAAGAGATGATGGTAGTAGAAAAACTGTAAGATACGATATTGATATGCTCAAGTGTATTTACTGTGGTCTTTGTGAGGAGTCATGTCCAGTAGATGCAATTGTCCAAGGTCCTAATTTTGAATTTGCAACAGAGTCTAGAGAAGAACTTTATTACACAAAAGAAAAACTCTTGGAAAATGGAGACAGGTGGGAAAATATTTTAGCTGCCAATATTAAGGCAGATAGTTCTCACAGGTAATCTTATGATTGCACACTCAGTTTTCTTTTATATTTTCTCCTTAATAGCAATTGTTTCTGCAGTAATGGTAACAGTCTCAAAAAATACAGTTCACTCTGTATTTTTTTTAATTCTAGATTTCATCAGCATATCTTGTTTGTTTATTATGATAGGTGCAGAATTTTTAGGCATGATTATGCTAATAGTTTATGTTGGAGCTGTTGCAGTTCTGTTTTTATTTGTTGTGATGATGTTAAACGTAGCTGAACAAAAAGGTCAATGGTTTAGTTCAAGGTGGGATGGTGGAACCCATATACCAATTGGTTTATTAGTTAGCTTAATTATTTTTTTCGAACTTATAATTGTAATTGGAGGATGGAAATATAAACCTGATTTATTAAATAGCCTTTCAATAAATATATCTACTGATGTCACTAATACCAGGTCTATTGGAAATGTTTTATATACAGATTATATACATCTATTTCAAATTTCAGGAATGATTTTGTTAGTTGCTATGATTGGAGCAATTGTTTTAACGTATAGAGAAAGAGCTGGAGTTAAAAGACAAAGCTATGTTAAGCAAATTTCTAGAGAAAGAAATGAAGGTGTTGACCTAGTTGAGGCTGAGAAGAATAAAGGAGTTAAAATAGATGCTTAGCATAGGTTTAGGACATTATTTAACATTAGCTGCAATTATATTTACTATTGGTGTTGTAGGAATTTTCCTTAATAGAAAAAATGTAATAGTTATTTTAATGAGTATTGAACTAATCTTGCTTGCAGTAAACATTAACCTTGTTGCCTTTTCAATATTTATCAATGATTTAAGTGGGCAAATATTTACACTATTTATTTTAACAGTTGCTGCTGCTGAGGCCGCTATCGGATTAGCTATAATTGTAGTTTATTTCAGAAATTCAGACACAATAAGAGTTGAAGAGATTAAAAATTTAAAAGGATAAAATGGAATACCTAATTTTATTTCTACCTCTAATAGGTTCAATAATTAGTGGTTTTTTTGGAAAGAAAATAGGAGACAGAAATTCTCAAATTTTGACATGTTCATTTGTGAGTATTTCAGCAATACTCTCTTTAATTGTTTTGTATAAAGTTATTGGATCAGGTTATTCAAACAATCTTGTTATAGCTACTTGGATTAACTCTGGAACGTTAAATGTTAATTGGTCGATAAAAATTGATTCCTTATCAGCTGTTATGTTTGTTGTAGTAAATTTTGTTTCAGCTTTAGTTCATATTTACTCAATTGGTTATATGTCACACGATCCTCATAAAACAAGATTCATGGCATATTTATCATTGTTTACTTTTGCAATGTTAACCTTAATAAGTTCAGACAACTTTGTTCAACTATTTTTTGGTTGGGAAGGGGTAGGCTTATGCTCATATTTTTTAATTGGATTTTGGTTTAAAAAAGAAAGCGCAAACAAGGCTGCAATAAAAGCTTTTGTTGTTAATAGAGTAGGTGACTTTGGTTTAGCGCTTGGAATTTTTCTGGTTTTTTATATTTTTGGTACAGTCAATTATAATGAGGTTTTTGAACAAATCCCAAATGTGATTGATAAAAAAATTAATTTCATTGGTATTAATATAAAAATCATTGATTTGATTTGTTTGCTTTTATTAATCGGAGCAATGGGTAAATCAGCTCAATTTTTATTACACACGTGGTTGCCTGATGCTATGGAAGGCCCAACGCCAGTATCAGCATTAATTCATGCTGCAACAATGGTAACAGCTGGAGTATTTTTGATTGTTAGATGCTCGCCTATATATGAATACTCTCCATTGGCTCTCACAGTTATAACCATAATTGGGATGACTACTGCTTTTTTTGCGGCAACGGTTGCACTTGTTCAAAATGATATAAAAAAAATTATTGCTTATTCTACTTGTAGTCAATTGGGCTATATGTTTTTTGCTGCTGGAGTTGGCGCTTACAATGTTGCTATGTTTCATTTATTTACACATGCCTTTTTTAAAGCTTTGCTATTTTTAGGTGCTGGTGCTGTAATTCATTCATTTCATGAGGAACAAGATATAAATAAAATGGGTGGAGTTATAAAGAAACTCCCATACACATATGTATTAATGCTTATAGGAACTCTTGCTTTAACAGGTTTTCCTTTTTTATCAGGTTTTTATTCAAAAGATGCAATAATAGAATTTGCTTACCTAAGAGGAAATGGAGTTGGAATACTTGCAGCTTATGTGGGTATTGTAACTGCTTTAATAACATCAATTTACTCTTGGAGACTTATTTTTAAAACTTTCCATGGTAGTTTTAATAATAAAGAACTTAGTGTTGATAAAATACATGAATCTCCTTTAGTTATGATCGTCCCGTTAATAATCTTGGCAATAGGAGCTATTTTTGCAGGCATGGCGTTTAAAGGTTTATTTATAGGGCATGAAATAGCATATCAATTTTGGGATAAATCTATAAAATTTTTAGAACCTCTTAGCACAGATCATCCACCAACATGGTTTTTGTTTTTAACACCTATACTTGTTACCGTTGCAATTCCATTTTCTTATTATTTATATCTAATAAATAAAAACATAATTATGGGATTAAAAGAAATGAATGAACCAATTTATCAATTTTTAGTTAAGAAATGGTACTTTGATGAAATATATGATTACTTGTTTGTTAATCCTTCAAAAAGAGCTGGAAAGTTTTTATGGAAAAAAGTTGATGGGTCCATAATAGATAAATTTGGACCTGATGGAATTTCAAGTGTAATTAAAAACTTATCAATAAAAGCAGTCAAATTTCAATCTGGATTTATTTATCAATATGCATTTGTTATGTTGATTGGATTTTCAGTTTTACTAACAATACTTATATTAAATTAATGAACTTTCCTATTTTATCGTCTTTAATATTGCTACCGACAGTAGGAGCTTTATTTATATTATTCACAAAATCATCAAGTGGAAAATATCAAAGTTCCAAATATGTG
>CACJUO010000029.1 GCA_902596675.1 uncultured Pelagibacteraceae bacterium
AAAATAACTTCAATTTTATCTTTTTTATAATTAAGTTTAGAATTCTTCCAATCACCACCTTCATTTGAAAAACAATTTATTTTATTAATTTTAGGTTGATCATTAAAAAATTCTATCACTAGTTTAGGCGGATTATTAGCTTCTAATAAAAATTTTTCTTCTGGAGTTATGACTTTATATTGAATTGGCAAAAGATTAATTAAAAACTTAAATCTTTCAAGGTCTCCATACTTCTCATTTATCGGAAATCTAGGTAACTCATATTTATCTTTATTTAAATCTATAACTCCTGAATGTTGACCAAAAGCAAAGTCAAATTTTTTAGTGATATATTTTTTTTGTTCTAAACTATACTCTCCAAATGGGTATGAAAAAAACTTTGAATTATAGCCAAGATTTTTCTCAAATATTTTTATTGATTTAAGAATATCTTTTTCAAATTTTTCAAAATTATATTTTACTAAGTATTCATGTGAATGTGAGTGATTTCCTATAAATACAAAATCCTCGTTTGATATCTCTATAATTTCATCCCAACTCATATAACCATTATTACCTACAGCCTCTGTTGAAACAAATAAAATAAAAGGGATCTTATCTTTTTTTAGAATTGGCCATGCGTTTAAATAAAAAGAGGAGAATGCATCATCAATAGTAAGTAAAACTTTTTTTTCTTCACTTACTTTATTAAACTCTAATTCAAAGTTTTTTGGATTTAAAAAAGAGAAATTATTTTCTCTGATAATATTTAAATGTTCTTGAAAAACATCAATTTTTATATTGGTAGAAGGATATTTATTTTCTTCAAACCTATGGTACATCAAAGCCAAAATTCCCTTTTCTTTTGGTTCATATTTCTTATTTACAGGATCTGCATAAGCATTTAAAAAAAACAGGAATATAATGATAAATTTAATAATTGATGCGGCTAATGAAGAAATTGTTTTTGTGATCATTGCTGATAGACAATCATATACTAGCAAACATATAAACAGTAGAGAAAACTTTGATAATTTTATGAAATTACTTTTGAAATTTTTGAATATAAAAAAAATTAAAATAAGTGATATTCATAGAATATTTGTCAATTTAGGACCTGGTAAATTTACTAGTCTTAGGATTTCCTTATCAGTAGCTAAAGCTATTTGTTTGGTAAATAGTGCGTTTTTAGTTGGGTTTAAATCGCATGATTTAATCAATAAAAATTATAAAAATTTAATCAAATTGGATAAAAATAAAAGTTTGATAAAACCTGTATATTCAAGTTAGAATAAACTATGCCTGAAACTATAGAACAAATTTGCCTGAAGAAAGGTGTCAAACTTACTGATCAAAGAAAGATAATTGCTAAAGTTTTATCTGAGTCAAAAGAAGTTTATGGTGAGTCTGATCATCCTGATGTTGATGAATTGTATCAAAGAGTCTCCAAACTAGATTCAAAGATAAGTATTGCTACAGTTTATAGAACAGTCAAGCTTTTTGAGGAATCTGGTATATTGACTAAGCACGATTTTAAAGGTGGAAAAGCAAGATATGAAACATTAGTTGAAAGTCATCACGATCATCTTATTGATATTAAATCAGGAGAAATAATTGAGTTTGTTGATGAAGAAATAGAAAAACTTCAAAAAAAAGTTGCAGAAAAGTATGGATATAACTTAGTAGATCATAAATTAGAGCTTTACGGAATTAAAAAAAGTAAATGATAGGAACTTCAGAATTTTTTTGAAAATTAAAATATGCTCAATGGAAAAATCTTCATAAAAACTTTTGGTTGCCAAATGAACGAGTATGATTCTGATAGAATCTATGATTCTGTTAGTAAGTTGGGTCTTAGAAAGACTTCAAATCAATCTAATGCAGATTGTTATATTTTAAACACGTGTCACATTCGCGATAAAGCGAAAGAAAAAGTTTACCATGAAATTGGCAGAGTTAAAAAATTATACAGAGATAAAAAAAAACCAATAATGATAGTTGCAGGATGTGTTGCACAGGCTGAAAATGAAGAAATGGTGAAAAGGGAACCATATATAGATATTGTATTAGGTCCTCAATCATATCATAAAGTAAATGAATTGTTAAAAAATCATATTGCAAATTTAAAACAAGAAGAAACAGAATTTGATACTATTTCAAAGTTTAGATATTTTGATCAAATAAAAAACAATGATAATAAAATATCTGTTTTCTTAACTATCCAAGAGGGATGCGATAAGTTTTGTCATTTTTGTGTAGTGCCTTATACAAGAGGACCCGAGTATTCTAGACCATTTAATAAAATCATAGGAGAGGCGGAACAATTAATAGAAAACGGCGCAAAAGAAATCACATTACTTGGACAAAATGTTAATGCTTACTCATATAAAGAAAATTTCAAAGAGTATAGAATATCTAATCTAATAAAACATTTAGACCAATTTTCAGAATTAAAAAGAATAAGATATACGACTTCCCACCCAAGAGATATGACAGATGATTTAATTGATTGTTATTCTTATAGTTCTAAATTAATGCCATTTGTGCATTTACCAATTCAAAGTGGTTCCAATAAGATGTTAAAGTTAATGAACAGGAAACATACTGTTGATGACTATTTAAAAGTTTATGAAAGATTGAAGAAAATCAATGCAGAGATAGAATTTTCTAGCGATTTTATTATTGGTTATCCTGGAGAAACCCAAAAGGATTTTGAAGACACATTTGAACTAATAAAAAAAATTAAATTTATAAATTCTTTTTCTTTTATTTTTAGTCCTAGACCTGGAACAAAAGCTGCAAAATTAGAAATGATTGAAAAAAATATTGCCAAAGAGAGACTGACATTAATTCAAGAAGAATTATTTAATAATCAAATAGAAATTAATAAATCATTGGAAAATAATACAATTGATGTACTTGTTGAAAATAAAATAGAAAAACAAAATAAATTATTTGGAAGGAATAAATATATTTCACCTGTAATTTTTGATGGAAATGAAAATCTTATTGGCAAAGTTGTAAAAGTAAAAGTTCAAACTAGTAATCAGAATACCTTATTTGGTTTATTGGATAAAAAAATGGAAGCTGCTTAAATTGAGTAACTTAATCAAAAAAAATATTATTTCAGAATTAAAATATGTATATTCTGAAAATAATACTTTAAGTATAATATTTCAAAATAATGATTTGTTACTTGGTGTAGCAGGTGAGTTTAATAATAATTTAAAGGAATTAGAGAAAATTACAAAAACTAGCTTATATTCTAGAGGGAATTCTATCCTAGTAAAAAGTGATCCAGAAAAGAATAATTTAATCAAAAATGCTATACAATTTTTGACTGAACAGTTTTTAAATAATGGAACAATTGAAAAAAAAGATATAATTTCCTCAATAAACGAATTTATGATTGACGAAAAAAATAATACTGAAAAAAAAGTGGAATATATAATTAAAACTCCAAAAAAGTCAGTAATACCAAGGTCTGAAAGACAGAAAGATTACGTTAGAGCTTTAAAGGAGTCTGATATAATTATTTCAGCAGGACCTGCTGGAACTGGTAAAACTTTTTTAGCAGTTGCCGTAGCACTAACAATGTTATTAGATAAAAAAATAGAGAGAATTATTTTATCAAGACCTGCTGTTGAAGCTGGTGAAAGACTTGGATTTTTACCAGGTGATATGAGGGAAAAAGTAGATCCATACCTAAGACCATTATACGATTCTCTTTACGATTTATTAGATTTTGAAAAGATACAAAAAAAAATTGAAGTTGGTGATATAGAAATAGCCCCTCTAGCTTTTATGAGAGGTAGAACTTTAAAAAATTCTTTTGCAATTCTTGATGAGGCACAAAATGCAACAGATACGCAGATTAAAATGTTTTTAACTAGAATTGGAGAAAACTCAAAGATAGTAATAAATGGTGATCCCTCACAAATAGACTTACAAAATAAATCACTTTCAGGTTTACACAGATCAAAAAAATTACTTGGGCATCTAAAAGAAATTTCTGTGGTTGATTTTGATCATAAAGATGTAGTTAGACACCCACTTGTATCTAAAATCGTTAAGGCATATTCAGATAAAAGCTCAGACGGATGATGAAAGCCAATGTAATAACTGGCTATTCAAATTGGAAAAAAATTATAAAAAAACCAAACGATTATTTAAAGAAAAGACTTAAAATATTGTCCAAGAAGCCCTTATTTGTAAAAAAAAATCACGAATTCTCTATACTATTGACCAATGATAAGAAAATGAAATATTTAAATCTTAAATTTAGAAAACAAAATAAACCTACTGATGTTTTATCATTTCCAATTAACACTAAAGAAAAAAAAAGACAATATCTAGGTGATATAGCAATCAGTTATGAAATTATTAAAAAAAGATCAAAAAAAACTAATTTCTTTTTAGAGTTTGATAAAATGTGGATACATGGATATCTTCATTTAATCGGCTATGATCATAAGAAATTAATTGATTTTAAAAGAATGTTTAAAAAAGAAAAATTAATATTGAAATATTTTCATAAAGTAAATTGACTTTATTAAACAAAAATAAAATTCTATTATACTCATTTGTATTTTCATTTGGTCTAATATCTTCTTTTAGCCTTCCACCATACAATTTATTCTATATAAATTTCTTTTCATACCCAGCTCTCATGTGGACATTATTACTTTATTCAAAAGATAAAATCGTTTCATTTAACATTGGATGGATATTTGGATTTGGTTATTATATTTCAAATTTATATTGGATAACAAATTCATTAACTTTTGAAGATATCTTTAAACCTTTGATACCATTTGCTCTAATTTTAATTCCGTTATTTTTAGGATTGTTTTATGGTTTTTCAACTTTAGTTTTTTCATTTTTAAATCCCCAAAAAAATATTTTATCAATTTTGA
>CACJUO010000030.1 GCA_902596675.1 uncultured Pelagibacteraceae bacterium
TTTACCTAAAAAGAAACACTACGTTTCTATTTATCAGCTTCAGAAAAGTAATTAAAATATTAGTCCGAAAAGACTAAGTATAAGTAGGGCTTCCATTCCAACAAACATAATTAGTTTTTACGAGTTGTATAGGTTAAGTCTCTATTATGTTTTTCAATTGTCCACCCCTCATTTGCACGAGCATGAGGATGGACAATTAAGAGGATCACGAAAGCCACTAAATGAAGAAAAAAGAATAATGATAGTCTCATGATTCTATTTTTAAAATTTCGATTTGTTAAAATTAGGTTCTAATTTAGTTGTGATTATGAATAACAATCATATTTTAAACACACATTATTTTAGGTATAAGATTAGTATATGAAATATATTTTATTAGGTGCTGCTATAGCTTTTGCTATGTATTTAGGTGATAAATACATTCTTTAAGATACGTCATTTTTGTACATAAAAAATTTAATTAATTTTGGTATGAAGAAACTATGAGCGCTGAAACAATCAGTTTTAATTGGAAATGTAGACACACTTGGAAAAGAAGTGCTAAAAATACAGCATGGTGTTTGTTAGGTTGTGCAATAGGTGATTTTGGAACTATATTATTTTTTCAAATAACAAAAATTCCTTTTCCAATTTTAAGTATTATGATTTTAGCAATCATAAATGGATTAATAACCAGTGTAATTCTAGAGACGTTTATTTTATTGAAACAAAATTTTTCTTTTCAAAAAGCTTTGAAAACTGCTTTAGGCATGAGTTTTATTTCTATGATTAGTATGGAAATAGCAATGAATTTAACAGACTACCTCTTAACTGGAGGTGCAATACTTACATGGTGGGTAGTGCCAATAATGTTGGCTGTTGGATTTGTTACCCCTTGGCCATACAATTATTGGAGATTAAAAAAACATAACCAGGCTTGCCACTAAATAATTAAAAACAAAGGAGATAAATGAAAATATTAAAAGAATTAGATGATGCTAAATTAGTCATAGTTGATCTAGAAGTAAGGTTAGGGGACGAAGTAAGAAGTGCTCCTACATTATGCGCTAAGTATAAAGGAAAAATTATACCCCTAAATACTGCTCATGATGGTAGACCAATATTAATGAAGGAAGAAAACTCAATAGAAAACTAAATTATGTTTGAACAAATCAGCATTTATCTAATAGCGATGATTTTAGGGATAATGCTGTTCTTTTCTTTTGTGATAGCTCCTGTTGTTTTTACTACTTTAGATGAGGAAAATGCTCGAAAATTTATAAGGAGAATTTTCCCTTTTTATTACAACATAAATTTAGGGATTAGCTTTATAGTTTTAATATTATTTTTAATCTTGAGTAATTTTGGAATAGATTTTTATTTAATTTTAGTAGTTACTCTTCTATTTGCCACCTCTAACTATTTATTAATGCCATTGATAAACAAATATAGAGATGAAAAAGAGGACAAAAAATTTAAATATTCCCATTTTATCTCAGTAGTCATTAATTTTGTTCAAATGATTTTTTTAGTATTTATTTTAACTTAATAAATTTAACTATCTTGTCTTTTGATTTTTAAAAAGATATTTTTAAAAACCTGGCGATAAAGTTCATAAAATGTAAGACAAACAAAGTATATGTTTGAGATTAACCATATACCAAGAAATAAATAATCAAAATTATTGTTAAGAACATAAAAAGAGCTTAATAAAATTTTAAAAGAGGAAATAAACCATATAACCATAAATATAGCAGAATATTTTCTGTATTTATTAACTCTTAATGGATGAATGAATTTTATTGGTATAAATTTTAATAATATACAGGCAGATATCAGAAATAAATTATAAATCTGCGATAGATCAAATAAATACAAATAAAAAAGCAATATATTCCATATGCATGGAAAACCTTTATAAAAGTTATCTGAAGTCATTAAGTTATTATTTGAATATGATATAGCTGATACGATTAAAATGATTGAAGGTACAATTATTTCAAAAGGTGCGGGAACAAATTTAAACCAATAAATCATTACAGATGGAATTATTATGTAATTAAAGAAATCAATTACACTATCAAGCATTTTACCATCTATATTTTTTAAAAAAAAAGATACTTTGAATTTTCTTGCTAAAGTACCATCAACAGCATCAATTAATAATGCAAGTCCTAAAAATAAAAAGGCTGAGGTTTCATCATTTTTAAATATGCATATTAGTGATAAAAAACCAGCTATTAGTCCAGAACATGTTAACAGATGAACAGACCAAGCTAAAAGAGTATCTATATCTTTTTTATTTTTTGACATTTATTTTTTTAAACTATGAACGAAATTTTAGGAGATTTATCTTGTCGCGCTATAAATTATAAGAATACTAAAATTCTTAATGTATTACCTATTCTAAAATTAAAATAATTAACTAAATATAACGCATGTTATCCTCGTTTACTGCTTTCTCTAATCTTTCTAAAAAATCTGGTATTGCACTTTTTACTCTACTCCATGTTGGAATAAATGGTGTATCCATAGGATTTTGATAGAAAGCGTCCCCGGCTTTCATTATGTTAGCTGCAAAAAGTTCTACAGCTTTTTCCTCTGTATGAGAGTCAAATTTTAAACCATTCATTTGAGCATCATTTCTATATGCATCTATCAAATCTAAAGCTGCTCTATAATATGTTGCTTTTAAAGATCTAAATTGCTCTTTACTAAATGAATGACCTTGAGTTGCCAATTTTTTTATAAAAGTTTTAATTATATCAATGGACATTCTTGATAGTCCTTGTTTTTCATTATTAATAGATAAATTTTGATGTTTGTGATCGTATGTGTCAGCTAAATCTACCTGACAAATATTTTGTGGAGAGAAATTTCTTTGCATTTCTGATAAAATTCCAATTTCTATTCCCCAGTCAGATGATATTCTTAATTCTGGCAAGATATTCCTTCTAAATGAAAATTCTCCTGCCAATGGATATTTAAATGATTTCATAAAGTTTATGTAATCACTATTTCCAATTGTTTTTTCCAAAGCATTTAGTAATGGAAAAACAAGTAGTCTTGCAACTCTTCCATTCATTTTATTATCTGCAACTCTCGGATAAAAGCCTTTACAAAATTCAAAATTAAATAATGGATTTACAACAGGATAAAATAGTTTTGCTAACATTCTACGATCATAAGTTTTAATATCACAATCATGTAATGCGACAGATCTTGCACTATCTCTTGCTATAGACATCCCTATGCAGTACCAAACATTCCTACCTTTACCATACTCATTTGGAGCAAGGTCTAATTTTTTTAACTCTTTATCTAATTTTTTAAGATTAGGACCATCATTCCATAGAATAGTAAAAGGAGTCTCTAATTTTTCAAAAAATGTCCACGCTCTTCTAGCTTGTGCTTCAGAAGCTTTATCTAAGCCAATAATTATGTGATTTAGATAATTAGTTTTACTTATTTCACTAACAATTTTTGGTAAAGCATCACCTTTTAATTCTGAATAAAGACATGGAAGAATAAGTTCCATCTTTCTTTCTTTAGAAAAGTTTAAGAGATCTTTCTCTAGATCCTTAGTTGACTTTGTTCCAAAGTCATGAAGTGTAGATATAGTACCATCTTGATAGAAATCACTCATGGCGGGAACCTACCTTAAGTTTTGATTTTTTGTATAGCCGTTTTTATCACATCAGCCCATCCCTTAGGAGATGGCTCAGAAGATTTAATTAAATTATCTATATTTATCAATGAACTATCAAAATTATCATTTTTAACCAAACAAGCATAATCAGCCCTTTTAAGCATCTCTATGTCATTTTGATTATCTCCCACTCCGATTGTAATTATTTCATCACTTATTTCCTCTTTAATTAATTCAATAGTCTTCAACATTGCTTTAGATTTGTTATTGATGTCACAAATATTCATTATTCTTCCCCCAGATTGAATAGTTAATCCAGAATCATTAATAATATTAATAAATTCATTTTTCTCACTTTCAGTCCCATTAAATTGAATTGGTATAGAATGGTTTCTTTTTATAGCTAGCATCATTTGATTCAATGGGAGACCAAATATTTCTTTTTGGTCTTTTGATTTCAATTTCAAAATAAAAGTAACTTTTTGTTTTAAATCAAAGGGAACATTTTCATTATAAACTTTATAAATTTGATCAGTAGATCTACTTAATGATATTCTTTCAGGCAGATTATTATGTATCAAATTTAATCCATGAATTGATGAACCATTTTCAGCAACAAAACTTAAATTTAAATTATACTGATTATTAAAATCTGACAATTCAGCTTCTGTTTTGCTAGAGTTTGGAATTATTTTTATACCTATTGAAATAAGTTCTCTAAAATAATCCTCAATTTCATCAAACCTAAAAGTATCCTTGTTTAAAAGAGATCCATCTAAATCAGTAAAAATTATAATTTGTTTTTTTTGTTTCATTAAAGTAAATATTAACATAAATATTCATGAAAATAACTCATGCCCTCGTGGTGAAATTGGTAGACACAAAGGACTTAAAATCCTTGCCATTTATGGAGTGCCAGTTCGAGTCTGGCCGAGGGCACCACTAAATGTTAAAGCCTCATATACTTTTTGATAATACTAAAACATCAAGGAAAATTAAAACCTTTCTTGATCGAAAAATTAAAAATATCTCATTAAATAGATGTAACATAATTATTGTTGTGGGTGGAGATGGCTTCA
>CACJUO010000031.1 GCA_902596675.1 uncultured Pelagibacteraceae bacterium
AATATATCTCTTCAATAATTTAATATTCTTATAATCCACAGCAGGTGCCCCTTTTCCTGATAGAGGACATTTTTTTTTAAATTTATATTTTTGATTTTGAAAAATACTTAATTTAGCAAAACTACTTTGTTTACTTTTTTTTCTGTTATTTCTTTTTTTCATAAAAGTATTTATTTATTTGAAATTTCCTTGTCATCTTTGCTTTTAAAATAGTCTGTTTTTAAATCAAATTTTTTTACTTTAACAGTTAAATATCTCAATAAGTTTCTGTCCAATTTTTCACTTTTTTCTAGTTCAGAAATTATTTTTCCATCTGCTTTAATTTTAAAATGAATATAATTTCCTTTCTTATTTTTTTTGATCAAATAAGATAAGTTCATGAGTCCCCAGTTTTCTAATTTTACAATATCACCGTCAAACTTCTCAACGATTTTAGTGTATTTGTCTTCTATTTGTTTTAGTTGTGAAGGGCTTATATCTTGCCTTGCTATAATGGTATGCTCATATAAGTTCATAATAATTCTTTTAAAAAAGAGAGGATATACTATTATAATTTTTTAATTACAATATAAAAAATAAGGTTTTTACTTATATTTTCTATGTTTTCTGTTTTATTTCCAGGTCAAGGTTCACAATCAGTTGGTATGGCTAAAGATTTATATGATAATTTTGGTTATGTAAAACATCTGTTTAATGAAGCTGATGAGACACTCAACCTATCCTTAACTAAAATTATTTTTGAAGGATCTAAAGATTTATTAAATCAAACTGAAAATACTCAACCAGCAATTTTTTTAGTAAGTTATGCAATTTTTGAGACTATTAAAAGGGAAACTTTTTTCGATATTTCCAAAGCTAATTATTTTGCAGGACACTCATTGGGAGAATATTCAGCTTTAGCTTGCTCAGAAGTTATAAATTTTTCAGATACAATCAAACTCTTAAAGATTAGAGGAAAAGCAATGCAAAATGCAGTCCCTAACAATGAAGGTGGAATGGTAGCTGTATTAGGCGAGGAAATAAACAAAATTGAGGAAATCCTTGATATCAACAAAAATAAATTTATTTGTTATTTAGCTAATGATAATTCTAATGGTCAAGTTGTTATAAGTGGTAAAGTTAAAGATATTGATAATTTTATTAATGAGCTAAAAAAATTAAATATCAAATCAATCAAATTGCCAGTTTCTGCACCATTCCATTGTATTTTGATGAGTCCAGCGACAGAAATTATGAGTAAAGAGCTATTTAAAACAAATTTTTCAACTCCAAAAAATATGATAGTGTCAAATGTAACTGCTGAACCCTCAGATGATTCTGAAGAAATTAAGAATCTTTTAATACAACAAATCGAAAAGCCTGTACGCTGGAGAGAAAGTATCATCAATATGTTAAAATTAGGAAACAAAAAATTTGTTGAAATTGGTCCTGGTAAAGTGTTGTCAGGTCTTGTTAAAAGAATTGATAGAAATGTAGAATTAATTCAAGTAAATAATATTGAAGATTTAAATAAATTAAAAACTTTATGATAGATTTAAAAAATTTAAATATAATATTAACTGGAGCAACAGGTATTATTGGAAATGCAATTTTAGAAAAATTAATTTCAGCAGGCTCAAATGTCTTGGCTACTGGAACTAATGATGTAAAATTACAAAATATTCAAGACAATTTTAAAAGTGCAAGAGTTTTGAAGTTTGATATTTCTGATCATAAAAATATTGATAAGTTTGTAGAAGATTGTAATAAAATTTTATCAAATAAAATTGATGTCCTGATAAATAATGCTGGTATTACCCAAGACAATTTATCAATTAGGATGAAAGAGGAAGAATGGAAAAAAGTAATTGATATTAACTTAACCTCAACATTTCTAATTACTAAAAACGTAATTAAGAAAATGTTAAAATCCAAAAAAGGAAAAATAATAAATGTTACATCTGTTGTTGGTCATTCTGGAAATATTGGTCAAACAAATTATGCTGCCTCTAAAGCAGGTATAATTGCAATGTCAAAAAGTCTCGCTTTAGAATATGGAAAAAAAAATATAACTGTAAATTCAGTGTCTCCAGGTTTTATAATTTCAGAAATGACTGCTAAAATAAGTGATGAACATACAGAATTAATGAAATCAAGGATATCACTTAATAAATTTGGAAGTCCGGAAGATGTAGCTAATTCGATCGCATTTTTGAGTTCTAATCTCTCAGACTATATAACAGGAGAGACTATACATGTGAATGGCGGTATGTATTTTAGTTGACAAAGCAAATAAAATATTTATTAACAAATTAACTAAAAAGGAACAAAATGTCAGACGAAATTTCAAATAAGGTAAAAAAAATAGTTGCAGATCACCTAGGTATTGATGAAGCTAAAGTAAATGATGACTCGAGTTTTATAGATGATCTTGGTGCAGATAGTTTAGATACAGTAGAGCTAGTTATGGCTTTTGAGGAAGAATTTGGATCTGAAATATCAGATAGTGATGCTGAGAAAATTTTAACTGTTGGTGACGCGGTAAAATTTATAGAAAATAAAGCTAACTAATTTTTTTACATTAATGGCCGATAAAAAACCAGGGATGATAATAATTTTATCTTCTCCCTCAGGGGCTGGCAAAACAACATTAGTAAAAAAATTATCATTAAGAAATAATTTCAAAATCTCAATTTCTCACACTACAAGAAAACCAAGAGCTAATGAAAAAGATAAAAAAGATTACTTTTTCACTAATAACAAAAACTTCAAAAGTTTAATTAAAAAAAAAAAATTTTTAGAATATGCGAAGGTATTCAGTAATTATTATGGATCCTTAAAAGAAACTGTAATCAATCAAATTAAACAAGGAGAAAATGTAATTTTTGATATAGACTGGCAAGGCACAAAACAAATAAAGAATAAAAAATTAAAATATAAAATAATAACTATATTTATTCTTCCACCTTCAAAAAAAGAATTATTCAATAGATTGCTAAAGAGAGACCAAAAAGACAAAAAAATTGCAAGTGAAAGAATGAAACAATTTAAAAAAGATGTTTTACATTGGAAGGATTATGATTTTACAGTTATTAACGATAAAATTGAATTGTGTTATAAACAAATTTTAGATTTCATAAAAAAACGAAAAAATAGTAGAAAAAAAGTCTATTACGATAAAAAAGAAATAAAAAATCATATTGAAAATTTAATTGATTAAAGCCTCATACATTTTACTGATTTTATAGTACGTAAGATTGTCTAAATTTTGTGGTCTAAGATTTAAATCTAAATTTAATTCTCTTTCTAGATCTTTAAAATTGTCGAACAAAAATTTAAGAGGTTTTTTTATCATTTTTCTTCTTTGACTAAAAAAAATATTAGTGACATGTTCTAAATTTTTTGGATCATTTAACTCGAAAAATTTTTTTTTTGGAGTAAACATTAATATAGTACTTTTTACCTTCGGAGCAGGTTTAAAGCTAATTGGTTCTATATCAATGATTTTTTCAATATTCATTTTCCAATTAGCGAAGATAGATAACCTTCCATAATTTTTTGTATTTGTTTTGGCAATTATCCTGTCTGCAACCTCTTTCTGAAACATTAACACAAATCTTTTACAAAATTTATCGAGGTTCTGAATTTTTATCCATTTTGCTAATATTTGGGTAGAAATATTATATGGGAGATTACCAAATATAACTAATTTTTTATCATAATAATTTTTGTATGAAAATTTCAAAATATCTTCATTAAATATATTAATTTTATTTCCATACTTTTGATTCAATAGATCAACTAATCTTTTATCTTTTTCTATTAAAATAAAATCTTTAGGTTTTTTTTCTAATATTTTCTCTGTAAGGTTTCCAGTACCAGGTCCAACCTCTAGAACTATATCCTTACTATTAATATCTCCTACTTCTGTAATTAGATTAATCATTTTTTGGTCTATTAAAAAGTTTTGACCCAAACTTTTTTTTGCAGAAAAATTCATCTAATTTTATTTAAAAAATCAAATGCATAGAAAATAGATGAGGGATCAGATTTATTTTTTCCAAGCATTTCATAATTGGGTCCATGATCAGGTGTAATTTTAACAAAAGGTAGTCCAATTGTAATATTTATCGCTTCAAACTTAAAGAGTGTTTTAACAGGCGTGAGAACTTGATCATGATACATACCAATTACAACATCAAATTTTTTTATATTTTTTTTTAAAAAAAAAGTATCAGCCGCAAAAGGCCCTTTAACCTTAATTTTTTTTTTTGATAAATATTTTATAGCTGGAATAATCTCTTTTTTTTCTTCACTAATGTTATCAATTGTTTCACAATGTGGATTTAACCCAAGAACAGCTATATTTGGTTTTTTACCTAATTTTAATTTATAGAAATTATCTATTTTATTAACATGATTTATAATTTTTTTTTTTTTTATGAATTTTGTTACATTTTTGATTGGAATGTGAGTAGTTAGTGGGTTTACTGCTAAATCTTTGTTGTAAATTAACATTACAGGTTCTTTAGAATTAGTTTTTTTTGCTACATACTCAGTGATACCAGGAAATTTTTTTTTTAAAAAATGTTTTTTTGATATAGGTCCATTTATTAAACCTAAAACTTTATTCTTTTTCATTAAAGCAAGACCTAATTTAAAGCAACTATCAATATAATTATTTGAATGATCAGAAATTTTTGAGAACGTTTTCTTAAATGCA
>CACJUO010000032.1 GCA_902596675.1 uncultured Pelagibacteraceae bacterium
TTCTTAATTTCTCTCTATGTCCATAATAGGTGAAAGCTTGAACAATATCTGAACCAGCTCTAATAAATTCTCTATGTAATTGTGTAACTACATCTGGATGCTCTAAAACTACTTCTGGCACAAATGGACCTGCAGAAAGATATCCTCTCCTTTCCATCGCAAATAAATATCCCTCTGCGAATATTACGGGACCCTCATCTAATCTTGATAATAAATTTTTATTCATATTTATTTATTTATTTAATAATTTATTTCTAAATAAAGAGAGTATAAAGACAATTTTAACACAACTCAAAGTTGAAACTAGTTTGCAATTTTTCCATCTATATGTTCTGATGATTTATAATTAATTAATTAGGAGAAATAATGAAAATCAAAAAATTACTTCTATCTGCTGCTGTAATATTTGGACTAACTTCTTTTGGAAGTGTTGCCAACGCAGCTTGTGGGAACATAACTATCGCTAATATGAACTGGGCTTCAGCAAACTTCATGGCTGAAGTTGACAAAATCATATTAGAAGAAGGTTACGGATGTTCTGTTGAATTGGTGCCAGGTGCAACAATGCCTACATTTACATCTATGCAAGAAAAAGGTGAGCCAGATGTTGCTCCAGAATTTTGGGCTAACGCTGCAATCATTGCTTTAAATAAAGCAGTTGATGAAGGAAAAATGCACTCACTTAATAAAGCACCTATTACTGGTTTAGGTGAAGGATGGTGGGTGTTACCTGCTACTTTAGAAAAACATCCTGAACTTACAACTGCTGAAGCAATTTTGGCAAGACCGGATCTATTTCCTCATCCAGAGGATCCATCAAAAGGTGGGTTTCATATTTGTCCTCCAGGATGGAACTGTGAACTAAGTAATAGAAATCTTTACAAAGCTTTTGACATGGAAGCAAAAGGTTGGGCTATTGTTGAAACAGGTTCTGCTGCAGGATTAGATGGATCAATTGCTAAAGCTGCTGAAAGAGGTGAAAACTGGTTTGGTTACTATTGGTCACCAACAGCTATCATTGGTAAATATGATATGAGAGCTGTGGACATGGGAGCTTGGGGTGGAAAAGATAACTGGGATAAATGTATAGTTTTACCAGAACAAGAATGTGGAGACCCTAAAGCAACTTCATGGACAAAATCTGAAGTTTACACAATCGTAACTGACAATTTCAAAAATACAGCTGGAAGTGCTGGTATGGATTATTTCAAAAAAAGAACTTATCCAGGTCCAGTAATGAACGGTATGTTAGTTTGGATGGGTGAAAACCAAGCAGAGGGTGCTGATGCTGCAATTGAATTCCTAACAAACCAAGAAGATGTTTGGTCTAAGTGGGTTTCAAGTGAAGCTGCTGCAAAAATAAAAAAAGCACTTTAATAAAATAAAATATTGCCAAACCCACTCTTTAGTGGGTTTGGTTGAGTAAAATTATGGATTTCTTTAATAAAATTCCTGTAATGGATCGAACAGCTTTAAGAGAGCTTAAAAAAGGAATAGACTCTAGTTTTAAAGAATTTTCAAGAGCCTATGGAGATGGAATTGAAGGTTTTTTTGATCCACTTTTGCATTTTTTAATTTGGTTGGAAAAATTATTAGTCAATAGTCCTTGGCCATTAGTAATAGGTGTATTTGCTTTGTTGGCATGGATTGGATCAAGAAGTATTAAACTGGTAATAGGTACAATAGTTTGTTTTATGATTATTGGTTATTTTGGAATGTGGAAAAACTGTATGGCAACAGTTGCTATCATTTCTGTATCAACACTAGTTTGTATTGTAGTCGGTATTCCAATTGGTGTGTTAATGTCTAAATCAAGCAGAGCAGAAAAAGCAATTTTACCCGTTTTGGATATGATGCAAACTATTCCAAGTTTCGTTTACCTTATACCTATAATTATGCTTTTAGGTATTGGAAAAGTGCCTGGTTTATTGGCAGTTTGTATTTATGCTTTACCACCGGTAGTAAGGCTAACAAATCTTGGAATAAGAGAAGTAGATAAAGAAACACTTGAGGCAAGTGAGGCTTTTGGTGCAACTCCAATGCAAAAATTAAAATCTGTACAAATACCATTGTCGTTACCAACAATTTTTGCTGGAATTAACCAAACAATTATGATGGCTTTAGCTATGGTGGTAATTGCATCAATGATAGGCGTTAAAGGTCTGGGAGTGCCTATTTTGCAAGCTATTTCTAATCAATATTTAGCACTTGGAATGATGAATGGTTTGGCAATAGTAGCTCTAGCAATCATCTTTGACAGAGTTACACAGCAGTATGGTCAAAGAATTCAAAAACACAGAGGTCAGAAAAAGTAACCCTGACACTTTGATCTAATATTTTTCTAGACAGTTATTTTAAAATAAATAATTATTCATTAATGAATTTTTCATTAGAAATTGGACCTCACACCGATCTTGATACTTTACCAAGTGTGAAAGATGTATATGTCACAATGCTACCTGGAGGTGATTATAAGGAGACTGCTGACAAGTCTGGAGATTTGGTAAAAAAAGGTTTTAACCCAGTTCCTCATTTTCCAGCTAGATCAATTAATAGCGAAAGTGAATTAAAAGAGTATGTTTTAAGATGTAAAGATTTAGGTGTAAAACAAGTTCTTGTTATTGGAGGTAGTCGTGAACCAATTGGAAAATTTGATAGCTCCTATCAGATGTTAGAAACAGGATATTTTGATGGGATAAAGATCGGAATTGCTGGACATCCAGAGGGGAGTCCTGATATATCCGATTCAGATTTAGAAAAAGCTATGATAGATAAAAAGCCTTATGCTGATTATATAGTTACTCAATGGTTGCTAGATGCTCAGCCTATTGTAGATTTTATTTCTAAACAAACGATACCAGTTCATGTTGGAATAACTGGGCCAATGAAAATTTCAAGCTTAATAAAGTTTGCAAATATTGTAGGGGCAAAAAATTCCATTAATTTTCTTAAATCTAATTTTACTAAGGCACTAGATTTATTGAAACCTAAAGACCCTAATGATCTAATTGGGAAAGTTAAATCGCATACTGATTATTTTCACATTTATACATTCGGCGGCTTGAAGGAAACAAACAAGTGGTTGAAGGAGAATAACTATGTCTAAAGAATTTGACTATAGTAAGCTAAGACACGTAACATCAGTAGATCAATCTGATAGAAAAGTGCCTTATAATTTGAGACAAAGCGGACCAACAAAAGTTGAAATGTTGATTTCAACACGTGTAAGAAAATCACCATACTGGCATTTATCAATGCAAGCTGGTTGTTGGAGAGCAACTGTATATAATCGTATTTACCATCCAAGAGGATATGTAAAACCTGAAGACGGAGGTGCAATGGTTGAGTATGATGCAATTGTTAATCATGTAACAATGTGGAATGTTGCAGTTGAAAGACAAATTAGAGTGAAGGGTCCTGATGCAGAAAAATTTGTAGACTATGTAATTACAAGAGATGCTACAAAAATTTCTCCAATGAGAGCAAGATATGTAATACTTTGTAATGCATATGGCGGCGTATTAAATGATCCTATACTTTTAAGAATATCAAAAGACGAATTTTGGTTTAGTTTATCTGATAGTGACATAGGTCTTTATTTGCAAGGTGTAAATGCTGATGAAAGATTTAACGTAGAAATTGATGAAATAGATGTAAGTCCTGTTCAAATTCAAGGACCAAAATCTAAAGCGTTAATGAAAGATTTATGTGGAGATCAAGTTGATTTTGATAATATGCCTTTCTACGGTTTAGCTGAAGCTAAAGTTGGTGGAAGAAGCTGTGTAATTTCTCAATCAGGATTCTCAGGTGAAGCTGGTTATGAAATTTATTTAAGAGAATGTACATTATACGCAGAAGACATGTGGAATGCTGTTCTTGAAGCGGGTAAAAAACATAGTTTAATGGTAATTGCTCCAGCTCATCATAGAAGAATTCAAGCTGGAATTCTTTCTTGGGGGCAAGATATGGATAATCAACACAATCCATTCCAATGTAATTTAGGTTATCAAGTTTCATTATCCGGTAAAGGTGAATGGAATAAAAAAGCTGACTATGTTGGAAAAAAAGCTCTTGAAAAAATGAAAGCTGATTTAAAAGCTGGACATAAACCTTATAAACTTCAATTGGTTGGTCTAGAATTAGGTGGAAAGCCAATTGAGGAATACGCCCCAGATTTTTGGTTAATTTCAGATGAAGGTGGTGGAGAGCCAATTGGGTTTATTACTTCGCCTTGGTATCACCCAGAAAAAAAACAAAATATTGCAATGGGATATGTACCTTTTGATGGAACATTGAACGCAAATGGTTTTCCAAAGGGAAAAGTAGGATCTAAATTCAAAGTGCATTTACCTGAAAAATATTCTGAAACTCCAGGTAAACCAGTAGATGCTGTAATAGTTGATATACCATTTAAAGAATCTTACAACGCAAATACTAGAGAAGTTGTAAAAGGTTAAAATTAAAAGGGAGGAGTAAAACTCCTCCCTCAAAATCAATGCTAGCACAATTTTTAGAAA
>CACJUO010000033.1 GCA_902596675.1 uncultured Pelagibacteraceae bacterium
ATTTGTTAAAATAATTTTTCTTAATTTGTTAAAATAATTAAAGATCAATTTGATCGGCAAAATAAGTTACAATACTGTTTGCTCCAGCTCTTTTAAATGAAATAAGAGACTCTTTTATTGAAGCTTTATCAATTAATTTTTTATTAATTCCATTCATTATCAAACTGTATTCACCTGAAACTTGATATGCAAATACTGGTATTTTGAAATTATCTTTTACTTTTTTTATTATATCAAGATAGGGCATGCCAGGTTTAACCATAACCATATCAGCACCTTCTTTTATATCTAATGAAACTTCTCTCAAAGATTCATCTGAATTTCTAAAATCCATTTGGTATGTTTTTTTATCACCTTTTAGTAATTTTTTTGATCCAACAGCGTCTCTAAATGGTCCATAAAAGCTAGATGAAAATTTAACTGCATATGATAATATTTGTACGTCATTTAAATTATTTTTATCTAATGCTGATCGAATTTTACCAATTCTGCCATCCATCATATCTGAGGGTGCAATAACATCACATCCCATTTTGGCTTGCAGCACCGCTTGTTTGGTAAGTATTTCTACAGTTTTATCATTTAGAATATTATTTTTCTTTAATAATCCATCATGGCCATGAGAAGTATAAGGATCTAGGGCCACATCACACATAATACCAATTTTATTCTTAAATTTCTTTTTAATAAAGTTTATCCCTCTACAAACTAAATTGTCTGGATTTAATGCTTCAGAACCTTTTTTGTCTTTTTTGTTTGGACTTGTGTATGGAAATAAAGCAACCATAGGTATTCCTTTTTTAATTGCTTTACCTACAACTATATTCAGTTTGTCTACACTGTACCTAAATACATTTGGCAAAGTTTTTATTGATTCTTTTTTATTTTTTCCTTCAATCAAGAAAATTGGTAGGATCAAATCACTATAAGATAAAGAATTTTCTTGGACTAGTTTCCTAGACCAAGCATATTTTCTTGATCTTCTAAGCCTTAAATTTGGATATTTACCTGTAATCATATTGTATTTTATTATGCGACAAAATCTATTATACAAATATATATATAAATGAGTAGAAAACAATCTTCATGATGGACAATAAAGATAAAATCGTAAATCTAAACCTACATAATCAAACTGACAGAGTTTTAGATTTTAGTGATTTTCAAAAACAGACTATTCAATTTGATATTGATAAGCTTCAAGATGCTTATAACCAAATCATACAAATTAAAAAATTTGATGATGGAGGTGGAGTAACAAATTTTGGTGCAATTTCTTTAACACAAATACCAGGAGACCCAGACTCAATAAAAGGTAGTAAAGCTCGAGGTGTTTATTGGACTAAACCGGATAAGTCTGGGAAAGAAGTTTCAAGGGATGTCGATATAGATGAGTCTAAGTATAGCGAATTCATAAAAGATTACGAAAATACTTATTTTAAAGAAGTCTATGATGTTCTTTCATCAAAATATAAATTAGGCAGAGTAAGAATTTTATTAAAAGAACCAAGATCAACATTAAGCTGGCATAGAGATCCAGAACCTAGATTGCATATACCAATTATAACTAATCCAGGATGTTTGATGGTTATCGATAATGTCGCGAAACATATGCCTGCTGATGGGTCAGTTTGGGTTACTAACAATACAAAATATCATAATGCGTTTAATGGTGGTGAAGAAAATAGAATACACCTAGTTGCATGTGTTTTAGATTATAAATTTAATTAATTTGAAAAAAATCTATATTGCATCTGATCACGCTGGATTTAAGTTAAAAGAAAGTATAAAAAAAAATTTTTCTTCAAAATTTGAAGTTTTAGATTTAGGTCCAGAACATTCAAAAAAATCAGTAAACTATCCAGATTATGCTCATAAATTATCAAAAAAGATGAAAAAAGGGAATATTGGCATTCTAGTATGTGGTTCGGGTATGGGTATGGCAATGACTGCTAATAAGCATAAAAATATAAGAGCGGCATTATGTTATTCGGTAAAAAACGCTAAATTATCTAGATTGCATAATGATGCAAATGTTATTACATTAGGAGAAAGGTTGATTAGTAAAAATTTAGCCTTTAAATGTATAAATGCATTCTTAAATACTAAGTTTGAGGGGGGAAGACACTTAAAAAGAGTTAAAAAAATATAAAAATTATGTCAAGTGAAACAAAATATTTGAGTAGTGAGTACAAAGACTTTTTTGAAAAAAGTTTATCAGATAGTGATCCTGAAATTTATAAAGCTATTAATGACGAGTTGGTTAGACAACAAAATCATATCGAGCTAATTGCATCTGAAAATATTGTATCTCAAGCAGTTCTAGAAGCTCAAGGTTCAGTCTTAACAAATAAATATGCCGAGGGTTATCCTGGCAAAAGATATTATAATGGTTGTGAACATGTGGATGTTGCGGAACAATTAGCTATAGATAGACTTAAAGAATTATTTAATTGTAAATTTGCCAACGCTCAACCTCACTCAGGTGCACAGGCAAATGGTGCTGTGTTTTTAGCTTTGTTAAAACCTGGCGATACTTTTATGGGAATGAGTTTGAATTCAGGAGGACATATTACCCATGGTTTAAAAATTTCTATGTCAGGAAAATGGTTTAATGCAATTGGATATGAAGTTGATAAAGAATCTGAACTTATTGATTATGATAATGTTGAAAAACTTGCGCTTGAGCATAAACCTAAACTTATAATTGCTGGTGGTAGTGCTTATTCAAGAGTAATTGATTTTAAAAGATTTAGAGAAATAGCTGATAAAGTTGGAGCATACCTAATGGTTGATATGGCTCATTTTTCTGGTTTGGTTGCTGGTAAGGGATATCCAAATCCATGCGACTATGCTCATGTAGTCACATCTACTACTCATAAAGTTTTTAGAAGTGCAAGAGGCGGAATAATATTAACTAATCATGAGGACTTATCTAAAAAATTTAATACAGCAGTTTTTCCTGGATATCAAGGAGGACCACTTATGCATATTATAGCTGCAAAAGCTGTTGGATTTAAAGAAGCATTAAAACCTGAATTTAAAGATTATATAAAAACTGTTTTAGCAAACGCAAAAATTTTAGCTGAGACTTTAAAAAATAATGGTTTTAAAATTTATTCAGGTGGGACGGATACACATCTGATGTTAGTTGACTTAAGACCTTTTAATGTAAAAGGTAACGTTGCTGCAGAAAGCCTTTCTAGGGCTAATATTACATGTAATAAAAATGGTATTCCGTTTGACAGTGAAAGCCCAATGATAACTTCTGGAATAAGACTTGGATCGCAAGCAGCCACAACAAGAGGATTTGGGTTAAAAGAATTTCAAATAGTAGGTGATTTAATAACAAAAACTATAAAAGGGTTAGCTGAAAACCCTGAAGATAACTCTAAAACTGAAGATGAAGTAAGAAAAGAAGTTGTAAGCCTTTGTTCCAATTTTCCTATCTATAAACACTTAGGCTAAATTAATTTATGATTTGTCCATGCAGCAAAAAAGGTGACACTTCAGTAGTTGATTCAAGACCCACAGAAGATGGGACTGCAATTAGAAGAAGAAGACTCTGTAGCTGTGGTGAAAGATTTACAACATTTGAAAGAGTTCAATTTAGAGAACTTACAGTAGTAAAAAAAAACGGTAGGAAATCATCTTTTGATAGAGAAAAACTTTCAAAATCAATTTATGTCGCCTTAAAGAAAAGACCTATTGATACTGAGACAGCGGAAAAATTTATCTCTAAAATTAGTAGATCATTGGAAGAATTGATGTCTTTAAAAAAAGATAAATATAAATCTTCAGATAAAAAAATTATGAACTTTGCTATAAACTTAGCAGAGAATAATAAGTATTTAACTGGCACAAATCCATCAGTTGGTTGTGTAGTTGTAAAAAATAATAAAATTTTATCTTTCGCAAGCACAAACTATGGCGGTAGACCTCATGCTGAAAGTATTGCCTTAAATAAAAATAGATATAATAAAGGAGCATCGCTTTACTCGACTCTTGAACCCTGTTCTCATCACGGTGTAACTCCTCCTTGCACTAATGCAATAATTAAACATAAAGTTAAGAGAGTTTATTATTCAATTGAGGATAAAGATTTACGAACCTTTAATAAAACTAAAAAAATTTTAAAGTCTAAAAAAATAGTTGCAATATCAGGACTTCAAAAACAAAATGTTAAGAATCTTTACAATGAATATAACTATATAAGATCTAACAGATCCCCTTATATAATTGGCAAAATTGCAAGTTCATCAAATTTAAATATTTTAAGAAATAATTCTCCAATTACAAATGAACATTCAAGAAATGTTTCGCATATTTTAAGATTTCAA
>CACJUO010000034.1 GCA_902596675.1 uncultured Pelagibacteraceae bacterium
TCTAACCAGCTTACATTAAATTCAGATTTAATAAATTTTTTATTTTTAAGTAATACTTTATGTAGGTCAATCGTAGTTGTAATTCCATCAATTACAAACTCATCAAGAGATCTTAACTCTGCCGTTGTTTCGCTTTTTTTAAGATTTTCGGCAAATATATTATTTGTTATAATTATACCTAAAACAGTTACTAATAAAAAATTAACTTTTCCAGCTTTTGTATTTTTTTTTAACAGCATTATTATATTTTTTTGGATGGTAGGAATTTTCTGACCCTGTTTGGTTAGGCAAGTGTTCTTTCTGCCAATCATATTTTTTTAAATTATGATCATTTTCTATTTTATTATTCATGTAGTGCATCCATGAGTACCATTCGTTTGGTATTTTCGATGCTTCAACTTCACCATTATATATCACCCACCTTCTTCCTGATTTACTTTCATAATATTTATTTCCATTTTTATCTTCCCCTACTAATTTTCCTGAAAAAAATATTTGTAATCTTGTTCCAAGGGTCTGTTGATTCCACCAGATAAAAATTTGTTTAAATACTGTCAACATAAAATTTCATTTTATTTTCAATTTAAAATTGTAAAAATTAGATTAGACTATAATTTTAAATTTCTATATATATTATACCTCTAAGATTCAATTTTATAAATAAATATGAAATTTCAATGGCAAAATATTTAGTAGAAACGTATTACACTTGTAGTTTTAAAGTAAGTCATTATCTCGATGATATTGATGAGAAAAATATTCAAAATTTAGAAAAAAGAGATGACGGAAAATTTGAAATATTAGATGTCAAACTAGAAAACAGAAAGACCAAAAATTTAGAAAAAATTGAAAAAAACACGATAAATGTTGTTGAAAAAGAGCTTCCTAAACCTGAGCAAAAAAATAGCCTTAAGTTTAACCAAGAAATATTAAGTAAAAATGTAAAAGATACTAATAGTAAAAGATTTAGTATGCCAGACAGAAGAAAAGGATATATCCAAAAAGCATCGATTGGAGATCATAAAGTATATCTACATACTGGTGAATACGAAGACGGTAAAATAGGAGAAATATTTATAGATACAAGTAAAGAAGGTGAACTGGTAAAAGCTACAATGAATAATTTTGCCATAGCAGTTTCTCTTGGATTGCAATATGGGGTTCCATTAGATGAGTTTGTAAATGCTTTTGTAGATACTAAATTTGAGCCTTCAGGTAAAGTATTTGGAAATGATAGAATACTAAGTGCAACATCAATACTAGATTATATATTTAGGGAATTGGCAATATCATATCTTAATAGAGAAGATTTGGCTCATACGCCATCAATAGGAGGATCTGATAGTTTAGATGAATCTGGGACAGATGAAAATTCTGAAGACAAAACCCAATTCTTAAAATTGGTTAAAGATATTACTAGTAAAGGTTTTGTTAGAAGTAATTATAAAAAGAAATTAGTAGATTTATCAGATATAAAAATAAAACTTAAAGGAAAGTAACAATTATTTTTTCTTTTTAATAGATAAATTTAATTCTTTTAATTGATCATCTGAAATTTCAGAAGGGGCATTCATCATTAAATCTTGTGCATTTTGATTCATTGGAAACATTGTAACTTCTCTTATATTTTTTTCGTTCGCCAAAAGCATCACAATTCTATCAATACCTGGGGCTATTCCACCATGAGGTGGTGCCCCATAACTCAAGGCATTTATCATCCCACTAAATTTACTATTAACCTCATTTTTTGAATATCCAGCAATTTCAAATAATTTATACATTAAATCAGGTACATGATTCCTTATGGCTCCCGATGATAACTCTATCCCATTACATACAATATCATATTGATAAGCTTTAATGTTTAAAGGGTTAGACAAATCTAAGTTTGTTATTTCTCCCTGAGGCATAGAGAATGGATTATGGCTAAATTTTATTTTTTTAGTTGTTTCATCAATTTCGTACATCGGATAATCTACGATCCAACAAAATGAAAAAGTTTCATTGTCAATTAAATCTAAATCTTGAGCTATTTTATTTCTTGCAACACTTAATATTTTCTCCACATCATTTTTTTTTCCACAGGAAAGAAATACGGTATCACCGGTGTTTGCTTTTGTTTGTTTCATAATTTCTAATAATGAATTCTCTGAAAAAAATTTTCCGATGGGCCCTTTTGCTCTAAGTTTATCCCCTTTTTCTAATGTAAAATATGCTAGTCCTGACGAACCCTGATCTTTTGCCCACTTATCAATTCCATCGAAAAAACTTCTAGGTTTATCTTTTGTATTATAAGCTACTAAACATCTAACAACGGAACCTTTTTTCACTAATTTATTAAAAATATCAAATTTTACATCATCTCTTTCAAAAATATTTGTTAAATCAGTAATCTCTAAAGGATTTCTTAAATCTGGTTTATCTGATCCATATTTTAGCATTGCATCCTCATATGAAATTCTGGGAAACTTTTCATGAAGGATTTTTTTTTCACTAAATTTTTTAAATAGTTTTAAAAATAAAGTTTCGATCACTTCAAAAACGTCTTCTTGTTCAACAAATGACATTTCGACATCTAGTTGATAAAATTCTCCAGGACTTCTATCAGCTCTTGCATCCTCATCTCTGAAACATGGCGCTATTTGAAAATATTTGTCAAAACCAGACACCATTATAAGTTGCTTAAATTGTTGAGGTGCTTGTGGCAAAGCATAAAATTTTCCAGCATTGAGTCTACTTGGAACAAGGAAATCTCTCGCACCTTCAGGGCTTGATGAGGTTAATATTGGAGTTTGAAATTCTAAAAAGCCAAGGTTTTGCATCTCGTTCCTAATGAAAGAAATTACTTTCGATCTTAAAACAATATTTTGATGCAGCTTTTTTCTTCGTAAATCCAAAAATCTATATTTTAGTCTTATTTCTTCTGCATATTCTTGATCAGAAAAAACTGGCATTGGTAGATCTTTTGTTTCACCTAAAACATCTATGCTTTTTATTTTAATTTCTATTTCTCCAGTTGAAATATTTTTGTTTATTGTTTCATCTGATCTCTCAATTACGATACCAGTGATTTTAACAACAGTTTCCAAAGATAATTTTTCAATTTTTTTAAAAATTTCATTGCTCTTATCTATAACACATTGAGTAATTCCATAATTGTCTCTTAAATCTATGAATAATAGATTTCCATGGTCTCTCTTTTTATTAATCCAGCCTGCTAAGGAAATTTCTTTTTCCTTGTGTAACTTGTTTAATTCACCACAGGTATGGGTTCTATATTTTTTCAATTTACAAAATCTCTTTAATAGTTTTTAAATTTATTGGTTTTTTTTTTTTTAAACTTAACTCGTCAATCTTATATATAAATTCATCAATTTTTCTATAAGATCTATCAATTCTGCTTATAATGAAATTTATAATTTTTTTTTCAATTTTAATCTGACGATCAGAAAAATTCTTTAATATTATAGCAAAAAGTAATTCATCATCTGGATTTTCGATTTCTACATAAATACAATTTTTTGATCTTGAAGTTAAATCTGATAAATTAAATTTTATTTCATTTATTGGTTTTAATGAATTGATTAACATATACTTACTATCCTGATCGATTAGATTAAATATTGAGTAAAGTATCTCTTCTTCTTTACAATTCTCAAAATCATCAATTATTACGCTTTCATATAATTTAAGTCTTTTAAAAATAGAATTATTGATTTCATCTCCCTTAACCAAAAAAGCTTTAGACTTCAATTTGAATATATTTGCCAAGTGACTTTTTCCAGAAAATTTTTCTCCAGATATGTTTAATATTTTTTTATTCCAATCTGGCCAACTATTAACTAAATTAAAAGCGTTCTCATTACTTTTGGACAAGTAAAAATCATGTTCATTAAAATTAGTTTTATAATCTAGCTCTAATAATAATTGGTTTAATTCACTCATCTCACTTTCCAATTAGTTGAGGTTGTGTCAACATTAATGTTATATGTTAAGATATCTTTTAAAAATCTTTTTGGATTGCTGCTATAATAAACTTTATATATAATTTCTCTACTATCAAACTTCTCAATTAAATAATTATTTACAAAATCTAAGTTAGCTAATGCATTTTCTAATTTTAATGATTTTTTAAAATCAAAAGACTCAACCGATAAACGGATAGGTACAGATGTAGAAGGATTCATTTTGTTAATAGATTTCCAGTTATCTTCGTATTTATTTTTAATATTAAATATTATTGAATTCAAATCGGATTGATCTGCTATGTTTTTATTTTTGAAATTTTTATTTAGTATCAAAAGTTTATCATCAAAATTAATTCTTGAATAAGTC
>CACJUO010000035.1 GCA_902596675.1 uncultured Pelagibacteraceae bacterium
GTCAGAAATGGAGAGAACTAAAGATAGTTTCAAAAATGTTCTGAAGATGGCACAAAAACTAGGTTATGCTGAGCCTGGAAATCCAAAATTAGATCTTAACGGTTATGATGCGTTAGCTAAAATAAAAATTTTGACATCATTAGCTTTCAATAAGAAAATTTCAAAATCCAAATGTTTAATGGAAGGTATTGAAAATATCGATTATGCAGATATTAAAATTGCTGATCAGTTAAATTTTAGAATAAAATTATTAGGTATAACTGAGATTATAAATAATAGTATTTTTGAAAGAGTTCACCCATGTTTAGTTAAAAAAGATTCTTATATAGGAAATGTAGATGGCGTGATGAATGCTATTATATTAAATGGTTCACCTATTGGAGAGTCTGTATTACAAGGGGAGGGGGCTGGACCAGGGCCAACATCCTCTGCTTTGATGTCTGACCTTTTATCTATATTGAGAGGAAATATAAAATATCCCTTTGGTATTTCTAAAAATAAAAGATTAAAACCTAAAATATTTAATAAAGACCAATCATCAAATTCTCTTTACGTGAGATTAGAAGTTAAAGATAAGCCTGGCGTTTTATCTTCTATAACAAAGATTTTGGCGAAGTATAAAATTTCTATTCAAAGATTAATACAAATACCTGATCATAAAAGTAAGACAGCTTCAATTGTTCTTATTACTCATAATGCAAATGAATTAGATGCTCAAAAATGTATTAAATCATTTAAATCAAATAAAAATATTATTAAAAATCCTGTTCTTATTCGATTATTTTAATGGAACTTTATATAAAATTATTTGAAGTTCTTTTTCCAGTTTTTTTTATAGTTGGTATCGGATATTTTTTAGGTAAAAAAAATCCAAATTTTGATACATCATTTATAACTACTTATTCTGCTAATTTTGGAACGCCATCTATAGTAATATTCTCTATTTCAGCAAGCGGTGTAACTTTTGCAATGTTTTCAGAGTATTTTTTATATGCAGTAATTCTTTTATCTTCATTTTTAATTGTTGGGCTAATTTTTTTAATTTTGATGAAGAAAGATTATTTGAGAGAGCTACCAACATTTTTTTTACCCAATACAGGCAATATGGGTATTCCAATATGCTTATTCGCATATGGTAAATTAGGCATGGGCATTGCGGCAGCTATTTCTTCTTTGGTAGTGCTCCTTCATTTTACACTTAATATATTCTTAGCTAAACGCGAGTTCGACTTAAAAGTTATAATTAAAAGTCCATCGTTTTATGCAATAATTGCAACCATTATTTTTCTTTATTACGAAATACCTTTGCCGATATTTGTATTGAATACAGTTATGCTTCTTGCTTATGGAATGATAGTGATGATCTTAATGTCTTTAGGTGTTTCATTAACACAAATGAAGGTTTTTTCATTTAAGGATGCTTTAATCACATCTACTGGAAGAGTGATTATAGGACCATTAATTGGCTTTGCTCTGATCTCTTTTTTTAATCTATCTGGGTTTGCTGCTGGTGTTCTTTTAATTCAATCATCTATGCCAAGTGCAATACTTTGTTATCTTGTTGCTTCAATGTATTCGCCTAAGGAAATTGTTGATAACATATCTAGCACAATAGTTGTTTCAACTTTAATGTCTCTTGTAACGGTGCCCATAACTGTATTCTTTGCTTTAAAATACTTTAATTAAGAGATAAGATTTTTATATGAAAGCTGTTATTCTCAATGCATCAGCTTGGATGATTGTTCCATTTATGGATGCTTTGGCAAAATATTTAAGTTCATCTATGGATGTTTTGCAAATTACTTGGGCTAGATATTTTTTTACAGTTGTCTTTGCACTTTCAATAATGTTTTTTTTTGATAGAAAATCCATGGTTTGGAGTAAAAAACCTATGCTTCAATTGATAAGAGGATTGATTTTTGTATTTTCAACATATTTATTTTTTTTTGCTATATCTGAGATTTCTTTACCTAAGGCCTTAACTCTCGCATTTGTTGCCCCAATTTGTGTAACTGCAATGTCCCCCTTTTTTTTAAACGAAAAAGTAGGCTTAAGAAGATGGACAGCAGTATCTATGGGTTTTATTGGCACCTTAATTGTTATTAGACCTGGATTTATAGAGATTAATTTGGCTACATTAGCAGCCCTTGGCAATGGTATTTGCTATGGTTTTTATTTAATTATTACAAGAAAATTAAGTACTTCTGATAACTCTCTATTAACTTTATTATTTGCTGGCACAGTAGGGACTATTGTCATGTCTTTATTCATGCCAGGTGTTTGGATACAGCCATCAAATATTCAGTGGATTATGATGGCTTTAATTGGCTTCATAGCAGCCATTGCCCATCTTTTTATCATTTTATCTCTTAAATACGCTGATGCTTCTAAATTAGCTCCCCTTGGTTATACTGAAATTATTACTAATATTTTACTTAGTTATTATATATTTCAAGAATTGCCAGATAATTGGACATATTTAGGTCTTTCTATAATAGTCCTTTGTGGTATTTATATATCTAGGAGAGAGTACTATCTATCAAGACTTTATATAGGTAAGTAACACTTACTAATATATTAATGTAATACTTTATGTTAATATTATATATAATTGTAATTTAATGCTTTTTTAAATAAATTTAATTATTTAATGTTTTTAATTTTTTTATCTTAATAATTAATACCGTAAAAAAAGTCTTATTTTTAATGAATAAATTTATAATTTTTTCCTAATTAGTCTAGATCTAATGAGAATAGGGTGGGGAATGAATACCAGTTTGTAAATAAAATTAGAATTACTAAGACTTTCTGATAAATAACTTAAAAAACAAGCAATTATAACAATATTTTTTAATTATATGTTTCAAGGACATATTATTAAAGTTTTTTCAAAAAATTATAATTAAATTTTCAGGAGAAAAAAGGTGATTTTAAAAAAGCCCTGCAATATTCGAATATGCCGTTTAAAAGCCTATAATAGGGTCTATTTTAAGTGTTTGTAATTTTACGGTGCAACTTATAGGTGATATTAAAAAATAGTTACCAAATATTGTATATTAATCAATAAACGTTGGTATTTAACATTTTTAGATCGAAATTCCCTCTAATTTTAGTAATTTTTTCTTGGTATTTATGCCACCTCTACCCGAATAGCCCCCTAAAGAGCCATCTGATCTTATTACCCGATGACAAGGTATTTTGGGAGCATAAGGATTTTTTCCTATGGCATTTGCTACAGCTCTTACTGCTTTTGGCTTTTTAATTGCTTTTGCTACATCAGAATAAGTTCTAATTTGACCTTTTGGTATAGTTTTTAAATATTTCCATACTTTTAGTTGAAATTTTGTTCCTTTAAGAATCATTTATAGAAAAAACCCTGTTTCCTTGCACCTTTTCAGGTACAAAGAACAGTAGTTTTTGGCACGTCGTTGTATGCGCTACCGCCATGCCGTCCACCCTACAATTTTAGCGCTACTCTGCAGAGCTTTCTGCCCTCTAGGCTTGAACCTCTCGGTTTTTCCCTAGCTGGTCAGTTAAGAGTTGCCTCTTAATTCATTTATTACAATATCAGATAGAGTAGGTTGTATGTATCACTTTATCGTTGAATATACTGAGTTTCTAACAGGGATGAATAGTGGGGATAACTTAATCTAAAGCTTTAAGTAAACCATCTAAAACCTTCATACATTGCTATTCCGTAAATTGAGTGTCTGATTAGAAACATAACTGATGTTTTAATTGGTATTCCAGTCTTATTTGCAAACACTCCTTGTCCTGTAAAAGGAAGAAATATCAATAATGGAGCTAATGTTGTAAGAGCTCCAAATATAAAGCCTGAAAAATATGTCATTTTTAGACCTACCATTAAAAAACAAAAATAATAGATTACAGCCCAACAAATCGATACATAATAGTGAAAAATCCAACCAAAAATGACCTCATACCTAACATTGGGCATTTGAGCAATATTTGGGTTATAAAAAGTAGCATTTTTAAGCATATAATAAGTCCATCTTCCAACAATTCCCCACGATGGTTCTGGAATACCTATCAATTTGAGTAAAAAACCGAGAATATCAAGAATTATGCAAGAAAATATTCCAGCAACTAAAATACTAATTATATCTATCAAATAACCTCAAAACATTAATAAAAATAATAAAACAAATATGCTTATAAAAAATATGCCGAAAATAACCATTAATATTCTATTTTTTGTTTGTTCTCTCAGTTTTGGCCAATAATTCATAAT
>CACJUO010000036.1 GCA_902596675.1 uncultured Pelagibacteraceae bacterium
AGAATGGTATACTTCTACTGTTCCACCAGAACATGGTAACTTTGGTGAAAGACTTCCAGTTGTTCACAGATGGCCATACGATTTTAGTGTTCCAGGAGCAAAGGATGACTTTATTCCACAAACAACTGCTCCAAGTGAAGTAGTAAATACTGAAGTAGAGAAAACTTAAGAGAAAAATAATGTCTGAACAAAAAATAGACGGCTTCGAACTTAAACCAGGGTTTAAGGGCATGGCTTCTGATACTGGTTCAGACCAAACAATGTTTAAAGGTGTACATTGGGGTAAAGCCATGATGTGGATCTTTTTGTTAAGTGATACTTTTGTTTTCAGCTGTTTTTTAATTTCTTACATGAAAGGTAGAGGGTCAACCATTGTTGATTGGCCTAACACGAGTGAAGTTTTTTCTTTACATGTAGGAAGTGTGCCTGTCCCGCTTTTACTGATTGCGATAATGACTTTTGTATTGATCACAAGTAGTGGAACAATGGCTTTAGCGGTTAAATATGGTTACGAAAAAAATCGTAAAATGTGTGGCTGGCTAATTCTAGCTACTGCAGTAGGTGGTCTTACTTTTGTAGGAATGCAAGTTTTTGAGTGGTCTAAACTAATTCATGAAGGTGTTAGACCTTGGGGAAATCCTTTTGGTGCATCACAGTTTGGCTCCTTCTTTTTTATGATAACAGGTTTTCATGGTTTCCATGTCTCTATTGGAGTAATTTTCTTATTTATTTACACTTATAAAGTTTTTGCTGGTCATTATGAGAGCAAAAAAAGAGGCTGGTTTACTAAAATGAAAGGGGATTATGTTGAAATTGAAATATTAGGTCTTTATTGGCACTTCGTAGATCTAGTTTGGGTTTTCATTTTCGCATTTTTTTATTTGTGGTAAAATAAAATATGGAAGAGACTAACAAAATAGAAGAAACAACAAATAAAGACGAGCAAACAAGTACTCAAAAGATAGGTATTTATCTTTGGATTTGGTTGTTGTTATTTGTTCTAAGTTTCTTTTCGTACATGGTTGACTGGTACCAATTTCAAGGAATGTTGAGATGGTCACTAATATTATTCTTTATGTTTCTAAAAGCAGGGTTAATTATGGCTTTTTTCATGCACTTATTTTGGGAAAGATACGCTTTAGTAAATGTTCTGTTATGGCCAATGACAGCAATTGCCTGTTTTATATTTTTAATGACTGCAGAATTTAAATACACACTGTTTTCAAGATTTTTTTATTTTGTAGTTGGGGGAGCTTAATATGGACGCCTACGGATACTTAGCTTTTTTCTTAATTTTATTTGTTTTTTTTATTTATATTGTTTGGTTTGGTTATTCGGTAAAAGTTGAAAACCAAAAAGAACAAGGTGATAAAGTCACAATAAATCCTTACGATCAAATACCTTTAAGTAGAAGATTAATTGATAAGAAAAACAGTAAAGTAGGTATATTCGATCTTGGAAATCATATTTTAATAGCAGGCGTTATATTACTTGTAATATTTGTTTCACTGAATGTTGAGTAATAGTGACTACAAATACAATTAAAAAAAAATCAGTTTATATTAGCCCTATTTCTTATTCAAAATATTTATTATTATTGATGAAACCAAGAGTAATGTCCTTGGTCATCTTTACTTGTGCTGTTGGATTATTAACAGCTCCTCTGTCAGTTTCTTTTCTAAATTCAATAATTGCAATTTTATTTGTAACTATGGGAGCAGGTGCTGCAGGTGCATTAAATATGTGGTATGAAGCTGACCTTGATAAATTAATGACAAGAACATGTCTTAGACCCATTCCTACAGGAAAAGTTAATAGGGAGCACGCATTATTATTTGGAACAGTATTATCGATAGTATCTGTAGTCGGACTTTATTACTTTTCTAATCTAACATCAGCGATACTATTATCTATAACAATCGCATTTTACGTTTTTGTCTACACGATATGGTTAAAGAGAAAAACTCCTCAAAATATTGTTATAGGAGGCGCATCAGGTGCACTACCTCCAGTTATAGGTTGGACTATAGCAACTAACTCATTAGCATTAGAACCAATTACATTTTTCTTAATCATATTCTTTTGGACGCCATCTCATTTTTGGGCTCTTAGTCTTTATAAAGCAGACGATTATCAAAAAGCTAAAATTCCTATGTTACCTATTACTAATGGTATTGAGGAAACGAAGAAAAATATATTTGTTTATTCTTTAATAATGTTGCCAATAGTTATTTTGCCTTATTATATTGGCTTTGTAGGCGAAACGTTTTTAATAGTTTCATTATTACTTACCTTTTATTACAACTATGTTTGTTATGATCTTCTTAAGTTCAAAAAAAATAAATTTGAAATAAAGAAGGCTAAAAAGGTATTTTCTTACTCAATTTTTTACTTATTTTTGCTTTTTGTCTTATTTTTGGTAGACCAGCTTATAAAATAAATAATCCTATTTATTTTATAGGAAAATGGTAAAAAAAATTCATGAGATACGTAAGCACAAGAGATAATTCAAAAGAATACAGTTTTGAAGATGTTTTCATCAAAGGCTTAGCTGATGATGGTGGACTTTATGTGCCCACTTCTTTAAAAAAATTCAGCTCAGATGAATTGTCAAAGCTTAAAAATCTTAATTACAATGATTTATCTACTGAAATAATAAATCAATTTTCATCAGACTTTATTTCAAAAGATGATCTTTCATCATTAATTAAAAAATCTTATTCAACTTTTAGAGAAAAAGAAGTTGTTAAAATATCAAACATTGGAGATCTCAAATTATTAGAGTTATTTCATGGTCCCACATTAGCTTTTAAAGATGTAGCAATGCAGTTTATTGGTAACTTGTATGAATATTATTTAAGTAAAAATGATAAAAAAATTAATATTGTTGTGGCTACATCAGGTGATACAGGAGCTGCTGCTATAGATGCAATTAAAGGTAAATCAAACTTAAATATTTTTGTCTTACATCCTAATAATAGAATTTCACCAGTACAAAGAAAGTTAATGACAACAGTTGAGGATGAAAATGTTTTCAATATTGCAATTGATGGAAATTTTGATGATTGTCAAAATATTGTTAAGCAAATGTTTTCGGATTTAGATTTTTCTAAATCAATAAATATGTCAGGGGTTAATTCTATTAATTGGGCGAGAATAATTGCCCAAGCTGTTTATTATTTTTATACTTATTTCAAACTTGATAGTGATAAACCTATATCTTTTTCAGTTCCCACAGGAAACTTTGGAGATGTTTTTGCAGGATTCCTTGCAAAACAAATAGGATTACCAATAGATAAACTTATTGTTGCAACAAATGAAAATGATATTTTGCATAGAGCAATCTCAAATGGTGATTATGTTTCAAAAAAAGTAAAAGAAACACTTTCTCCAAGTATGGATATCCAATTGGCAAGTAACTTTGAAAGACTAATTTATTATGTAAATAACTCTAATTCTGAAATTACATCAGATATAATGAAAAAAATTAAACAAAATGAATACAAAATTGATAAATCAAACTTAGCTATTATACAAAAAGATTTTGTTTCAGAAAGTTGTAATGAAAATGAAACTTTAGAAATTATAAAGAAAAATTTTGAAAAAAATAATATTATTTTAGATCCGCATACTGCAGTTGGAGTAGGCGCTGCACACAAGCTGTCATTTAATGATTGTGTAGTTTTGTCTACTGCTCATCCATGCAAATTTCCAGCTGCAACAGATAATGCTATAAATAAACATGAAGAATTACCCAAAAAACTTCAATATGTTCATGGTAAAGAGGAAAAATTTGAACTATTAAAAAATGATAAGGAAGCAGTTAAAAATTTCGTTAAAAGTAAGTTATGAAGCTAAAAATTAATGATCAAATCCCAGATTCAAAAATCTTTCATTTAGTTGATGGTGAACCCAAGGAACAAAATATTTCTGAGGTATTAGGATCAAAAAAAAATAATATTATTCGGATTACCTGGCGCATTCACAGCTACATGCTCTAAGTTTCACTTGCCGGGTTATGTTAAAAATACTCAACAAATCTTAAATAAAGGTATTGATAAAATATTTTGCTTATCAGTT
>CACJUO010000037.1 GCA_902596675.1 uncultured Pelagibacteraceae bacterium
AGGTTTTAGAAGTGCATTAACAAGAGTTGTAAATAAATATGCATCAGAGCAAAATTTATTAAAAAAAAGTAAAGTTCTACTTTCTGGAGATGATGTAAAGGAGGGATTGACATGCGTTCTTTCGGTAAAAATACCAGATCCTAAATTTTCTTCTCAGACAAAAGATAAATTAGTTTCCTCAGAAGTAAGAAATATTGTTGAAGGTATAGTTAATGAAAAATTATCAATTTGGTTTGATCAAAACCCATCTGTTTCAAAAATAATATTAACAAAAATAATTCAGGCTGCAGTAGCAAGAGATGTTGCCAAAAGAGCAAGAGAAAATGTAAGAAGAAAAGGGGCTTTAGAGCTCACAGGATTGCCTGGAAAATTGGCAGATTGTCAAAATTCAAAACAAGAAGGAACTGAATTATTTATTGTTGAGGGAGATTCTGCTGGAGGATCAGCTAAGCAGGGAAGAAATAGAGAGTATCAAGCGGTACTACCTTTGAGGGGAAAAATTTTAAATACTTATACTGAGATAAATGGATCTAAAAAAAATGGAAATCAAAGTGACCTTAGAACAAAATCATTATCAAAGATGATTTCTTCAAATGAAATTGTTACATTAATAAATGCTCTTGGATTAGATCCTAAAGCAGAAGAAATAGATTTAGAGGATTTAAGATATGGAAAAATTATAATCATGACAGATGCAGACGTTGATGGTTCACATATTAGAGCTTTACTTTTGACTTTTTTTAACAATATTCCTTTTAATAAATTAATAGAAAAAGGTCATGTTTATTTAGCTCAACCACCACTTTTTAAAATTAATAAGGGTTCAAGAGGTATTTACATAAAAGATGAAAAAGATCTTGAAAATTATATAATTAAGAATTCCAAAGATATAAAAAAATTTAAGAAAAATTCTAAAGAATTTGATAAAATTATTCAATTAGAAAAATCTAAACTTAACATTCAAAGATTTAAAGGACTAGGAGAAATGAATCCTGAAGAACTATGGAATACTACATTAAATCCAGAGACAAGAAATTTACTTCAAGTTCAATATTCAAAAAATCTCCAAAAAGATCAAAATTTAATACAAACATTAATGGGTAACGATGTTGCTTCTAGAAAAGATTTTATTGTAGATAACGCTATAAATGTTGTTAATTTAGATATTTAATTAATGGAGCTAGGTAGCAATTCCAAATCATCGTACTTAAATAAAATTACATACGTCAATTTAAGATGGATAGGTGTAATAGGTCAATTTATTACTATAAATGCTGTTGCATTCTTATTTAAATTTGAGTTTAATTTTATATTAGCAAATACTGTAGTTTTTATTGGTGCTTTAAGTAATATTTATCTATTTTATTTTTTTAAAAAGAATCAATTACAAGAAAAAATATCTTTAACTTTTCTTACTCTTGATATTATACAATTAAGTTTTTTGCTTTATTTAACTGGTGGTACTATTAATCCATTTTCAATATTTTTGATTATACCAAGTATATTTGCCTCAAATAGTTTAAGCATAAAAACAAATATTTTATTGATATCTTTAACAATCATATCTATTATATTACTTACATTTTATCACCATGAATTACCTTCACCATTGAATGAATATATTTTTAGTAATTACTATTATTATTCAGTTCCTTTAGCTTTAATCATTGCACTTATTTTCCTAAGTTTTTTTGCTTTAATGTTTGGAAATGAGTCAAAAGTTAGAAAAGATGCACTAGATAAGATTCAGGAAGTTATTTCTAAAGAGCATGAATTAGTTTCATTAGGTGGACAAGCTGCAGCAGCTGCTCATTCTTTAGGCACACCGCTTTCTACAATTAAAATTATTTCTCAAGATTTATATGATAATTTTAAAAATAATAAAGAATTAAAAAAAGATGTTGAATTACTTCTCAGCCAAGTCGATAGATGTAATATAATATTAAAAAAATTGTCTTTAAATCCTATAGTTGAAGATGAGTTTATAGACAAGGATATTACTCTTTACAACTATGTAAAAGAAATTGTGAGTTCTTTCAAAGAAATATCAGATAAAAATTTTATAGTTAATACTGAGCAGAATTACAATTCCATTGAAATTTCAAAATTAATCGAAGTTGTGTATGGTATAAGAAATTTTATTGGAAATGCAAATAAGTTTGCAAAAAAAAATATTTATATTTCAATAATGAGTGACAGTGAAAATTCATCTATATCAATTGAAGATGATGGTTTAGGATTTCCAAAAGATATACTGACTAAAATTGGAGATCCATATATTAAATCATTACAATCTAACAATAAATCAAGAGCAGGATTGGGCTTAGGAATATTTATAGGTAAAACTTTATTAGAAAAAAATAAGGCAAAACTTTTAATTAGGAATTCAGAGACCAGAGGTGGTGCCGAAATTAAAATAGAGTGGTCTAATAAAGATTTAATTAGTATTTAGTGAAGCTTTTTATTTTCAAATAGTCCACTTAATTGATCTATCATAACATCGCCAAGTTCTTGTACATCAGAAATTTTGATAGCTTTTTTATAATATCGGGATACATCATGACCAATTCCTATAGCTAATATTTCTACTTCACTTTTATTCTCAATAAATTTTACAATTTTTTTTAAATTTTTCTCTAAAAAATCTCCTGAATTTACTGACAATGTAGAGTCGTCAACTGGTGCGCCATCTGAAATAACCATAAGGATTTTTCTTTCCTCTTTTCTTTTTTTTAATCTATTAAATGCCCAAGTTATTGCTTCGCCATCTATATTTTCTTTTAATAAACCCTCTTTTAGCATCAATCCCAAATTTTTTTTTGATTGTCTCCAATGAGAATCAGCACCTTTGTAAATTATGTGTCTTAAATCATTAAGTCTTCCAGGATTTTTCTTTTTGCCTAATCTATTCCATTCTTGGCGACTTTTGCCACCTTTCCAATTTTTCGTCGTAAAACCAAGAATTTCAACTTTAACTGAGCATCTTTCTAAAGTTCTGGATAAAATATCAGCACATATCGCAGCTATTGTTATTGGCCTTCCTCTCATTGACCCAGAATTATCAATTAAAAGAGTTACAATTGTATCTTTAAAGTCTAAATCTTTTTCTTTTTTAAACGATAATGAATTATATGGATCAATGATAATTCGAGGTAATTTTGAACTATCTAACAATCCTTCTTCTAGATCAAATTCCCATGATCGATTTTGTTTTGCCATTAATTGTCTTTGTAATTTATTTGCTAACTTAGTAATTAAATCTTGAAAACTTGTAAGCTGTTGGTCTAAATTTTTTCTGAGTTTTTGAATTTCCTCAGCTGTATCTAAATTTTCTGCTTTCGCAACTTCATCAAATTCAGTGGTAAATATTTTATACTCTTTATCGCTTATACTTAAATTTTTTTTTTGTATAATGTTTTCTGACTCTGTGTCTTCATTATTTTCACTACCAAGTTGATCTTCAAGTCTAAACTCATTTACATCATCC
>CACJUO010000038.1 GCA_902596675.1 uncultured Pelagibacteraceae bacterium
ATCTAAATCATTAGGAAACAATTTTTTAAGTAAAGTATATGAAGTTCATCATAAACATAAAATAGATCATCCTTCAGGAACTGCTTTAATGTTAGGCAAAGGAATTGCTATTGGAAAAAATAAAAATTTTTATAATTTACTTGGAAAAAAATATCTAAATAAAAAAAGTTTTCCTTATGGAAAAAAAATAAATTTTAATTCAATACGAAAAGGTAAAACTGTTGGTGAACACGAAGTTAAATTTTCAAGTGGAAAAGAAATTATTACTTTAAATCATGAAGCATTTGATAGAGCTTTATATAGCGAAGGAGCTTTAACAGCTGGAAAATGGTTAATGACAAAAAAGGCTGGTTTGTATTCAATGCGTGATGTTTTAAATTTTAAATGAGCGAAGAGCAAAGAGCAAAAATTGTTCTTAGAACTTTAAATAAAATATATCCTAAAACACCAATACCTCTTAAACACAGAAATATCTTTACTTTACTTGTTTCTGTTCTTTTATCTGCACAATGTACTGATATAAATGTTAACAATGTTACTAAAAATATATATCCAAAATATAATAAACCTGAACACTTTGTTAAGTTGGGAAGAAAAAAAATTGAAAAACTGATAAGAAGTATTGGTATTTTTAGAATTAAAGCAAAAAGTGTTTATAATTTATCAAAAACTTTAGTTGAAAAGTACAATGGAAAAGTTCCAAAAACATTTGAACAACTAGAAGAATTACCAGGAGTTGGACACAAAACTGCTAGTGTGGTGATGTCACAGGGTTTTGGATATGCTGCTTTTCCAGTAGATACACATATACATAGACTGGCACAAAGGTGGGGTTTAACTAATGGAAAAAATGTAGTTCAAACAGAAAAAGATCTTAAAAGACTTTTTCCTAAAAAATATTGGAATAAGTTACATCTTCAAATTATTTATTATGGAAGAGAATACTGTAAAGCAAGAGAATGTTATGGTTTATCTTGTAAAATCTGTACTACTTGTTATCCTAATAGAAAAAAACCACTTACAACCAAGAAAGCATAAATAATGAAAATACTAGGAATTGGAAATGCAATTGTAGATGTAATTTGCAAAGTAGAAGATGATTTTATCACAAAAAATAATTTAACTAAAAGTACAATGAAATTAATTTTTGATGATAAAGAATTCAAAGACTTATTATCAAATTTGAAAATTGAAAAAACGGTATCAGGAGGATCAGTTGCTAATTCAATAGTTGGTTTGTCTCAACTAGGCAATGAAGTAGGTTTTATTGGGAAAGTTAATGATGATGATCTTGGTAGTAAATACGAAGATGGTCTAAAACAAGAGAATGTGAAATATTTTTATTCAAAGAAGAAAGAGGAATTACCAACTGGGACTTGTTTAATACTAGTCACACCAGATTCAGAAAGAACAATGTGTACGTTTTTAGGTACTGCTGGCAAAATAAATGAAAACGACGTTAGTTCAGATGCAATTAAACAATGTGAAACAATACTTCTAGAAGGATATCTTTGGGATGAAGGAGAACCAAAAAAAGCTTTTGAAAAAGCAATTCAAAGTGCAAACAAAGTTGCAATGTCATTATCAGATCAATTTTGTGTAGATCGACACAAACCTCATTTTTTAGAATTAGTTAAAAATAAATTGGATATCACATTTGCAAACGAGCAAGAGATAATGTCATTAATAGATGCAAAATCTTTTGATGAGGTAATTGATTTCTCAAAATCTCTAGGTAAGATTATTGTTTTAACTAGAGGTGAAAAAGGTGCGGTTGCGATAAATGGAAATGAAGTTGTTGAATGTGGAGTAAAAGAAGGACTGAAAATAGTAGATTTAACAGGTGCTGGAGATCTATTTGCAGCAGGCTTTTTACACGGACATGTTAATAATTTATCCTTAAAAGATAGCTTAGATAAAGGAACTGAGATGTCGTCAAAAGTTATTCAACAAATAGGTGCAAGACTCTAAAAATTAAAGAGAATTATTTTTTTTTTCTTTTGAAGGAACCTTTGCCTTTTTTTGCTTTTACAATTCTAGGTTTATACTTTTTTGTAAATAAATCTTTAGCAATATAATTTTTTTTTGATTTCATTTTAAATCTTTTTTACCCAAAATTGATACATACTTTGGAATATATTTGGATAATTTGTCTCAAATTCATGCCAATTTTTAAGAGAGAGGTTTTTTTCATCATTCTTATAAAACTTTGCATAATCTTTCTTGAGAGATTTACTAGTAAATCCTAAAAATTCTAGGTTATATTTTTTAAGTATTCTTGAAATTTTTAATAAAGAGAACCGATGTTCTTGAACATGAAAAACTAAATCCCTTAAACTGGAAGTTGTATGAAAATCATAGTTATCATTTAATTTTTGTAATGAAATATTATCTTTATTATTTTTTGCTAACTCTCTAAAGTTTCTTATGCCAGCAATATCATCTGTAAATTTATTCTTATTAATAAATTTCCTAGCCTCAACAATATGTTGTCTTGCGAGTTCACTGTACAAACCAAGTTTTAAAAAACCATTTGTCTCTAACGTATCTAACAATATATTTAATCCTTGCTCTGGATCATCTAGATGATGTAATACACCCATACACTCGATTATATTAAATTTTCTTTTCAATTTTTTTAATTTAAGTAAATCTATATGCAAAAATTCGATGTTATTAATTTTGAATTCTTGCATTTTTCTCTTGGCAAAAGCTAAGCTTGATAAACTTAGATCAATTGCAAGAACTTTTGAATCTTTATAATTTATCCTTCTTGCAAGTTGCTGCCCAGTACCACAACCAGCAATTAATATTTTTGGTATTTTTATATCATCATTAAATGTAATCTGATTTGGATATATATCTGAATTTAACTCATTTAGAAAATTGACTTTTGGATGTATCTCAGCATATCTCCATCTTGGGTAAGGATTTTCCTCATATTGACCTCGAACTTTTTTAGATGTTTGATCCAAAATTTCATCAGATTTAATTGTGCTCTTTAATTCTTGTTCCTCCGCAAAGTCTTTTATTTGAACTTTAATCACATCATTAAATAAATTTTTTTTTGAATAATAATTTGATAAATTATCTGTAATTATGTTGGACTCAACTAATGGTAGATAGCAAGCAATAATAGAAACTTCCAACTCATTTATTTCAATGGAGTTTTCAATTTTAAACTTCAATTTGTTTACTGCTTCGATTTCCTCCTTGGTTTGAGAAAAAATATATTCATTTAAAAAAGATTGTTGAGCTAATGATAAAATAAAATCATAAAATTCAGTTATTTGTGATTTGTTTTCATTTATATATGTAAATAATATTTCTTTTCTTATTTTACATAAGAAATTTTCTAAAAATTTATCTCTAACAAGAGATTTTTGTAAAATCAGATGAAGGATT
>CACJUO010000039.1 GCA_902596675.1 uncultured Pelagibacteraceae bacterium
TGACGATTTAGAATTTAAAATTCCTGTTGGAAAAAATGGAGATTGCTATGACAGATATCTTTGTAGAATTGAAGAAATGAGAGAAAGTGTAAAAATTATTAAACAGTGTTTAACAAATATTCCAAAAGGACCAATTAAAACAGAAGACGGAAAGATTTCTCCTCCACCAAAAAAGGAACTTAAACAGTCTATGGAAGCATTAATACACCACTTTAAGTTATTTACAGAGGGTTATAGAGTTGAAAAAGACGAAATATATACAGCAGTTGAGGCACCGAAAGGGGAATTTGGTGTTTATTTAATTTCTGATGGTTCAAGTAAACCTTACAAGTGCAAGATCAGAGCTCCAGGATTTACTCACCTTCAAGCCATGGATTATTTGATAAAAGGTCATATGCTTGCTGATGTACCTGCTGTATTGGGTTCAATGGATATTGTTTTTGGAGAGGTTGATAGATGAGTGTAAAAAAAATTCACAAAGAACAACCTGAAACTTTTAAATTTAATGATAAAAGTATGGAGGCTGCAAATAAAATAGTTTCTAATTATCCTGATGGAAAGCAACAGAGTGCAGTCATGGCTTTGTTATATATAGCTCAAAGGCAAAATGACAATTGGATACCGTTACAAGCAATGAAATACATAGCTAAATTTTTAGATATGCCATATATAAAAGTTTATGAAGTAGCAACTTTTTATTCAATGTATAATTTATCTCCAGTTGGTAAATATTTTTTTCAAATTTGTACTACAACACCTTGTATGCTTAGAGGTGCGTATGATTTGGTAAAAGTTTGTAAAAACAAAATATCTGAAAAAGAAAATGTATTATCTGACGATGGAAAAATTTCTTGGATGGAAGTTGAATGTTTAGGTGCATGTGTTAACGCTCCAATGATGCAAGTTAATGATGATTATTATGAAGATTTGAATGATAAAAAACTTGAAGAAATAATTGATACAATATACCAAAATAAAATTCCAAAGCCAGGATCTTATTCTGGAAGAATAAATACAGAACCAGTTAATAATCGAAAAACTTTATTAGGTAACAAAAATGCTTAAAGACGAAGATAGAATATTTCAAAATTTATACAATGACAGTGGTGCAGATATTGAATCTGCTAAATTAAGAAATGATTGGAATGGAACAAAAGAAATTTTAGAAAAAGGAAGAGAGTGGATAATTAACGAAGTTAAATCCTCTGAACTTAGAGGACGTGGTGGTGCTGGTTTTCCAACTGGTCTAAAATGGTCTTTTGCACCTAAAGAGGTGGGGTCTAGACCACATTATTTAGTTATCAATGCAGATGAATCCGAACCTGGAACATGTAAAGATAGAGATATATTAAGATTTGAACCTCACAAATTAATAGAAGGATGCTTAATTGCTTCTTACGCAGTTAATGCCCATAAATGTTATATTTATATAAGAGGTGAATATTTTAATGAAGGGCAAAAACTTCAAACTGCAATCGATGAGGCTTATAAAAATAATTTAATTGGTAAAAATGCCTTAAATTCAGGATGGGATTTAGATATTTATATTCATTATGGTGCAGGTGCCTATATTTGTGGTGAAGAAACTGCATTACTTGAGAGTTTGGAAGGAAAAAAGGGTCAACCAAGATTAAAGCCACCATTTCCTGCACTAATTGGATTATATGGATGTCCCACTATAATTAATAATGTTGAGACTGTTGCAGCTGTTCCCACAATTCTAAGAAGAGGTGCAAAATGGTTTAGTTCGCTTGGAAGGACTAAAAACACTGGTACAAAAATTTATTGTATTTCTGGAAATGTTAATAACCCATGTAACGTTGAGGAAGAAATGGGAGTTCCACTTAAGGAATTAATTGAAACTCACGCTGGAGGTGTAGTTGGTGGATGGGACAATCTCAAAGCTGTAATACCTGGTGGTTCTTCAATGCCAATGTTACCTAAAGAAATTTGTGACAATATAAAAATGGATTTTGATGCATGTGTTGAAAATAAAACAGGCCTCGGAACAGCTGGTATTGTTGTGATCAATAACGACCAAGATATTATTAGGTGTATGGCAAGAATAGCTAGGTTTTATAAACATGAAAGTTGTGGTCAGTGTACTCCATGTAGGGAAGGATCTGGATGGATGTGGAGAATGTTGGAAAGAATGGCAGTAGGCGAGGCGACCCCAGATGAAGTTGATATGCTTTTTGATGTAACAAAACAAATAGAAGGTCATACTATTTGTGCATTTGGTGAAGGTTCTTCTTGGCCAGTTCAAGGATTAATCAGACATTTTAAAGATGAAATACTTGAAAGAAATAAATTTGACCCTGTTGTGAAAAAAAATAAAAATATTCCATACCTTGTTGATCAACATTTACTAGAAAAGGAAAATGCCTAAATTAAAAGTAAACGACATTGATATTGAAGTTGAAGATGGTCTAACTGTTCTCCAAGCTTGTGAACAAGCTGGAGCTGAAATACCAAGATTTTGTTATCATGAAAAACTTTCCATAGCAGGGAATTGTCGTATGTGTTTGGTTGAGATGGAAAAATCACCAAAACCTATAGCTTCATGTGCAATGCCCGTAGCTGAAGGTATGGTTATAAAAACAAATACAGAAAAAGTTGAAAAAGCAAGAAAAGGTGTGATGGAGTTTTTACTGGCCAACCATCCTTTAGATTGTCCTGTTTGTGATCAGGGTGGTGAGTGCGATTTACAGGATCAATCAATGTTTTATGGAATTGATAAATCACGATTTAATGAGAATAAAAGATATGTACCTGAAAAATACATGGGTCCATTAATAAAAACTCAAATGACTAGATGTATTCATTGTACTAGATGTATTAGATTTGCTACTGAAGTAGCAGGAGTGCCAGAATTAGGAGCGATCGGACGTGGAGAAAATATGGAAATTACCACATATTTAGAGAAATCTATGGAGTCTGAAATGTCAGCTAATGTAATTGATTTATGTCCGGTTGGTGCATTAACTTCTAAACCTTATGTGTTCGAGGCAAGACCTTGGGAACTTAAAAAGACTGAAACAATTGATGTTATGGATGCTGTTGGGTCAAACATTAGAGTGGATACTTACGATTGGGAGGTAAAAAGGGTTTTACCAAGAATTAATGAAGAAATTAATGAGGAGTGGATTTCTGATAA
>CACJUO010000040.1 GCA_902596675.1 uncultured Pelagibacteraceae bacterium
CTACCCTATTCAATCTTGCATCTTGAATTGAGTGAGGTTGCATAACTTTAGCACCAAGAGAGGCCATTTCTAGCATTTCCTCATAAGAAATAACTTTTATTTTTTTAGCTGACTTAAGTTTATTTGGATCTGTAGAATAAACACCATCCACATCTGTATATATTATACATTTTTCAGCATTGAAAAACTTAGCAAACATAATTGCACTTGCATCTGTACCACCCCTACCAATTGTTGTTATTCTATTTTTGTTATTAATACCTTGAAATCCTGTGATTATGGGTATCCCTCCTTTTTTCAAATAACTCACAATTTGACTTTTGTTAATTTTATAAATTCTTGAAAATTTATATTTTCCCTCAGTATTGATAGGAATTTGCCATGACATCCAAGATCTTGAATTGAAACCTTTATTAATCAACTCTCCTGAAATCAGTGCGCAGGACACTTGTTCTCCTGATGAGACTAATACATCGTATTCGGAATCTGAAAAATTCTTGCTAATTTTTTTGGATAAATTAATTAAATTATTTGTCACACCACTCATTGCAGAAGAAAGTACAATTACATTGTACTTTTTTTTATATTTAGTAATAATTTTCGCAACTTTTTTAATTCTATCAGTTGTACCAACTGAAGTACCTCCAAATTTTAATACAATTATTTTCATTGATAATTTTTTTTAATATAAATTAAAATATATTGATAAAATACATCTTGATTGTAATGTCAATAAACAATGAAAAATAACACAATAAATAAAAAAGAAATAGAAAAATTTTCAAAAATAGCCGAGGAATGGTGGGATCCTAATGGAAAATTTAAGCCATTACATAAATTTAACCCCATCAGAATAAAATACATAAGAGATACAATTTTATCTGAGTTTAAAATTAAAAAAGAACACCAGCCATTTAAAGGCTTAAATATTTTAGATATCGGATGTGGTGGCGGATTACTTTCAGAGCCCATGGCTAGACTTGGAGCAGATGTTGTTGGTATAGATGCTTCTTTTAAAAATATACAAGTGGCTAAGTATCATTTGAAAAAAAGTAAACTTAAAATTAAATATTATAATTCCTCTCCAGAAAATTTAAAAATTAAAAAAAGATTTGATATTATTTTGAATATGGAAATTGTTGAACATGTTGAAGATGTTGATTTTTTCATTAAAGAAAGTTCAAAATTTTTAAAAAAATCGGGTGTGATGTTCATTGCTACTTTAAACAAAACACTTAAATCATATTTATTTGCGATTGTGGGAGCCGAATATGTTTTAAAGTGGCTTCCAATAGGTACTCACGATTGGGATAAATTTGTTAAACCTGAGTATTTAACCGATATTTGTAAAAAAAATTCATTAAAATTAAAAAAAATTGATGGAATGACTTTTAATCCTATCTTAAATGAATGGTCTGTTACATCTGACAAATCTGTAAATTATATTTCAGAATTCAAAAAAGTTTAATTTTTATCTTCATCAATCCAGGGTATTATGTCTGTATCTATTCCTTCTTCTTTTAATTCCTGAATATCTTTAAGTGAAGCACTTCCATAAATACCTTTTTTTGGTTTCTTTTTGTCATAATGAATTGATCTTGCTTTAAAAGTAAAATTTTCTCCCACATACTCAAAATTATCTTTTACAAATTTTTTGTAATCGTAAAGTTTTTTTCGAACCTCTTTATATTTTTTTATTTCAGTTAAATTTTCTTTTTTCTTAGTGTTCAATAAATTTGGAGACATCAATGACTTTTCAACGTTTATTGACTCACATGATTGGCAATTTAAAAGTTTTAATTTTAGCAACCTATCGTATTCACTAGAGGTACTAAACCAGCTTTCAAATTCTTGTTCACAATCTTTACATTTTAGTAAATATTTAATCATAATTCTTATCTAAATATTAACCTATAAAATTTCAATATAGCTAAGTCCTATAATTAGCATTTATTTCTATATATTTTTTTGTTAAATCCATAGTGTACGATTTAAATTTTTTTATTCCCTGACCAATATCAACTTCAATTTCAATCGATGTGCCTTTCATGTATTCCATAACTTTTTCTTCATCATAGGATTTGTATAAAGATCCTTTGTGATAAATTTTATATGGTCCGAACGAAATAGATAATTTTTGTTCATTAATTTTGGCGTCACTATTTCCTATTGCCATAGCTACTCTTCCCCAGTTCGGATCTTCTCCTGCTATTGCTGTCTTCACTAACAATGAGTTTGCTATTTTAAAAGATATTTTTTTTGCATCTTTTTCAGTTCTGCAATTAATACAATTAATAGAAATAAATTTAGATGCTCCTTCTCCATCAGAAACAACTTGCTTAGCTAAATTTAATAAAACGTCATGAACTGCCTTGTTAAAATTTTTAAGCCTACTATCACTAAATTTTTTGATTTCTGAATGATTCACTTTGCTAGTTGAAAATATTGAAACCATATCATTTGTACTTGTGTCACCATCACATGAAATTGCATTGAATGTTGTCTTTATATTATATTTCAAGACATCATTTAAAACTGATGAAGATAAAGTTGCATCAGTAAATATATAACCTAATGTAGTTGCCATATTCGGGTAAATCATACCTGAACCTTTTGCAATTCCATAAATTTTAATTGTTGATGAGCCAATTTTTGTTTCAGCCATTGATACTTTGGGTTTTAAGTCTGTTGTGATTATGCCCATTGCAGCTTTCATCCAGATTAATTTATTTTGTGTATATTTTATTTTCTCGACTAATTCTGGTAACGAAGTTTTAATTTTTTCTAATGGAAATCTTTCTCCTATAGTACCTGTGCAACCAAAAAGTATTTCTTTTGAAGAAATTTGTTTTGGAGTATCTTCATCTCTTTTCTGTAGATCAGTTAGTTTTGAAGATAAATCTAAAGAAATTTTCTTCAATGCGTCATAGCCTTCTTGACCTGTTAATGCATTGGCATTTCTAGTGTTAACTAATAAAGCAAATATTT
>CACJUO010000041.1 GCA_902596675.1 uncultured Pelagibacteraceae bacterium
CAAGTTTTGCAGGTTTACGGAAATTTAAGTTGCAAGATTTAACTATTATATAAATCCCAAATTTTTCTATAAGATTTTTATTACTAAAATTTAAAGATGTGATTGCATCTGTTCTAGCTCGTTCCAAAAATTTCAAATAATTAGCATAATAAACTACTCCTCCACTATCAGTGTCTTCATAGTAAACTTTAAAGTTTGATTTAAATTCCATATTAAAAATATATTATCAAAGACAAGGAATATATATACTAATGATTATTTGTTTATGAAAATATATATAATTTGGCTTATAGGGGTTGTATTGTGGAACTTTGGATATCCTCAAGCAACACCACTTCTTGATGTAATCGCTGCAATTCTGCTTTCGTTTTTAAGTTTAGTGCTCAAAAAATATATAAAATAAATTACTCAGACGAAAAATAAATATTTTGATAATAACTTATAGCTTTCATCTTTGAATTATCAGTATCAGCCATAATAGCAACTCCATCCAACTCTTTAACGTCTAGTTTATGGAGTTTTTTAAAATCTTCTTTTACATTTGCTTTAACTGTAATCCACTCATCAAAATTATTTTTTGTGGTGGATAAAACATAATCTATCGACTTTTTTGTATAAGGGCTTCGTTTATACTCATCAATATTTAAGTTGCTAGAATAAACATAATTAATAGCTCTATTTGATAGTGGCGTAGCACCAGTTTTTTTAATAACAAAAACTCTTGCAGCAAAATCATGTCCTTTTTTTGTATTTTCTTTAATTCCTTTTAAGTCTTTTTCAACTTTCCATGTAATGTTAATATAAGGAGTTGCATCTAAATTTATTTTTATTTCTTTACCAAGACCGGAGGCTGCATTATCTGCTACTGCTTTTAGATAATTTCCATTCTCGTTTTTTCCAATTGTATAAATAGTTTTTGCATCAGCGCCTCTTACTTTCCTCACTTCTAAAGTAGAAAGTTCATTTTCAGTAAAATCAAATATTACTTTTTCATTAGCATTAGATAATGAAAAAAGAAAAATTGAGAATATTATGGATAATAAAATATTTTTCACTAAAAGTTCTATAGACAATTTTATTATTTTTTCAATATTGCTTATTTACTCTGGCAATAAGACTATTTTTGGAGCAGAACAACTACCATCATGAATTTGCTTGAAAGCCTCTGCTCCTTTTTTTAATTCCCGATATTCAATCCAAGATAGATCTCCTATTTCTTTATCAGCCAAAATTTTAATTGTTTTTTCAAAATCTTTATTAGTATAACAATAAGTGCCTATAAATGTTACTTCTTGAAGTGTAGCTTTTCTAAAATTAAATTGACCAGAAGGTTGTGTTAAACCAATGTGAATAATGCTACCACCAGGCTTAATCACAGAAATAGCTTGTTGCCTAGATACCTCTAATCCAACTGTATCGAAAACAATATCGAAACTATTTTCTTTTACTTCTTTGTCATTTGGACTAACAAATTTACCATCGAAGTATTTTGAACAAACATCTAGCCTCAGTTTGTTTGGATCAGACATTATAATATTTTTATTTCCCTTTATTTTAGATAAAATTAATGAACACAATAATCCAATAGCTCCAGCACCTTGTACCAAAGTTCGACACTCTTTAAGTGGTTTTTTTAATGATGTCTCACCCATCAATACAGCATGTAAAGATACAGCTGTAGGTTCAGCAATTGTTGCTTCATTTAAATCTAGACGATCAGGTATTTCATAAATATTTTGATTTGGAGTAGAGACATATTCAGCAAAAACTCCGCTTCTTTCATAAGGTCTGTTCATGCCTAATAAGACTCTGTTAGGACATAAATGCTCACGTCCATTCATGCAGTATTCACATTTTCCACATGTTATTAATGGGTTTAATACAACATTTTTATCTTTAAATTTACCATTTTTTATTTTTCCACTTACCTCATGACCTAGTATTAAAGGTGGGATTCTTCTTTCGTCTTTACCATGGTAAGCATGCATATCAGATCCACAAATTCCTGAAGCATGAACTTTAAGAATACTTTCTCCACTTACCTCTGTTGGATCTTTTTCATCTCTATAAGTAAGTTCTTCTACACCAGTATAAACTAAAGCTTTCATAATTATTTTTCATTAAGAAGATAATACATAATATATGAAACGACAAATCCTATAATCCATGAATATGTTTTAAAATCTTCGAAATTAGTATTCCAAATAATTGAAAATGAAAAAATAAAACCAATTAATACAGCGTATACGGCTTTATAATTCCATCCACCTGAATAAATGTACTCGTTTTCTGGTCTGATAAAAAAAAGATCTTTGTGATTAACTTTTTCTCTCTTAACAAGATAGTAGTCTGAAATGATAACTCCAAAAATTGGTCCAAAAAATGCCGCTAAACTATCAATTAATTTTATTATTCCTATTTGGCTTAGTATAAATGGCCACAAACTGCCTGTTATTAGTCCAATAATTAAAATTAGTATTCCTGTACTTTTTAGGTCTAAGTTTTTAGGTAAAAAATTAATTATACAATTTTGTGTTGGAACGTAATTTGTTATTAAATTTGTCGAAAGTGACGAGAATATTATAAAAATTAATGCGTAAACTGTTAGATATACATTGTCAATCTTTCCTATTATATCCATCGGCTTTGTAATTATTTGATCAACAACGATTAGCTTTTGATTCAATAAAACATCAACACCTATTACAATAGTAGTCGCAAGAAAGGAAAATATAATCATATTCAAAAATAAAAATAAATTTCCTATTTTAAGATCTCTGCTAGTTTTTACATATCTTGAAAAATCTCCATAATTCAAAAGCAC
>CACJUO010000042.1 GCA_902596675.1 uncultured Pelagibacteraceae bacterium
CCAAGGGTTATTTTGAGACTGTAACATGGTCATTCACAGATTCAAAAATAAACAAACTATTTAAAGAAAATCTAAAAGAAATTAAAATAGTAAATCCAATAAGTTCAGACTTAGATGTTCTACGAAATTCGATTTACACAAATTTGACATTTTATTTGAAGAAAAATTTAGACAGAGGATTTAAAGATATTTCACTGTTTGAAATTGGACCAATTTTTAGAGGTAGCAAGCCAGGCGAGCAATCGACGGTAATTGGTGCAATAAAATCAGGAAAAGTATCAAGATTAAACTGGAACGAAAAAGACAGGATAGTTGATGTTTTTGACGTTAAGAAGGATGTAATTCAGACACTAGTCGAAGCTGGATACGATAGGCAAAGTTTTTTTGTAAGAGATAAATCTCCTTCATATTATCACCCAGGCAAATCTGGCTCTGTCTACCTTGATAAGGACGAATTAGACCCTGTTGCTTATTTTGGTGAAATACATCCAAATATTTTAAAAAAACTTGATATTAAAACTGAAGGTCTGGTTGGTTTTGAAATTTATATGGATTATCTAAGGGAGAATAAAATAAAACTTAAAGACTTAAAAACAAATTTTGAGTACTCAGATTATCAAAAATCAGAAAGAGACTTTGCATTTGTTGTAGATAAAAGTTTTAAGGCACAAGATTTAATAGAAATAATATCATCAATTGATAAAAATTTAATAAGATCAATTAAAATTTTTGATATCTATGAGGGTGAAAATATTCCTCAAGACAAAAAGTCGATAGCTCTCAATGTAACAATTCAATCATCTGAAAAGACTTTAGAAGAGAGTGATCTTGAAAAAATTAATAAGTTAATTATTTCAACTGTAGAAACCAAATCTGGTGCAAAAATTAGATCCTAAATGTCTACTGAAATTGATAATATCAGAAATTTTGCAATCATTGCCCATATTGACCATGGTAAGTCAACTATAGCAGATAGAATTATACATAAATGTGGTGGTTTGACAGACAGAGAAATGAAAGCTCAAGTACTAGACTCGATGGATATCGAAAGAGAGAGAGGTATAACTATTAAAGCTCAAACGGTAAAGTTAAATTATAAATCTAAAGATGGGAAAAATTATATTCTTAATATTATAGATACCCCAGGTCATGTTGATTTCAGCTATGAAGTAAGTAGATCATTGTATGCCTGTGAAGGTTCAATATTAATTGTGGATAGTACTCAAGGAGTTGAAGCTCAAACATTGGCGAATGTTTATCAAGCTCTTGATATAAATCATGAAATAATACCAGTTTTAAATAAAATTGATTTACCAGCTTCAGACATTGATAGAACAAATAAACAAATTGAAGATGTAATAGGTATTGACACATCCAATGCTGTTCCATGTTCTGGAAAGACTGGTGAAGGAATTGATGAAATTTTAGAACAAATTATCCATACTCTACCAGGTCCAAAAGGTCAAAAAAATCAAAAACTAAAGTGTTTATTAGTAGATAGTTGGTATGACACTTATTTAGGCGTAGTCATTTTAGTAAGAGTAATTGATGGAAAAATTAAAAATAATATGAAAATTAAAATGATGTCTACAAATCAAGAATATTTTGTTGAGAAAGTAGGAGTTTTTACACCCAAACCAAAAGATGTTGATGAACTAAATTCTGGAGAGATTGGGTTTATAACAACAGGAATAAAAATTTTATCAGAGACAAAAGTTGGAGATACAATCTGTGATGCATCTAAACCATTATCAGAGTCGTTACCTGGCTTTAAGCCAAGCAAACCGGTTGTGTTTTGTGGATTATTTCCAGTCGATAGCTCTGAGTATCAAAAATTAAAAGACGGATTAGCTAAACTAAAGTTAAATGACTCGAGTTTTTCTTTTGAACCCGAGTCTTCAAGTGCTCTAGGCTTAGGTTTCAGGTGTGGTTTTTTAGGTTTGTTGCATTTAGAAATAGTTACAGAAAGGCTTGAAAGAGAATTTGATATAAATCTATTAACCACAACTCCTGGTGTTGTATATAAGATCCATATGAACAATGGTGAGATAAAAGATTTACAAAATCCATCAAGTTTACCAGATCCAAGTTTGATAAAATTTATTGAAGAACCTTGGATAAAAGCAACTATTATTACTCCTGATCAGTATCTTGGTCCTATAATGAAAATATGCCAAGATAAAAGAGGAATTCAAACAAACTTAAGTTATTCCGGAAGTAGAGCAGTTGTAAATTATGAGTTACCATTAAATGAAATAGTATTTGATTTTAATGATCGATTAAAATCAATGACAAGCGGATATGCTAGTTTTGATTATGAAATAATAGGCCATAGAGAGGGAGATCTTGTCAAAATGGGTATTTTAGTAAATACAGAACCAGTAGATGCGTTAGCTATGATGATACACAAAGACTTTGCACAAAAGACTGGGAGGGAGGTATGTGAGAAATTAAAAGATTTAATTCCAAGACATAACTTTATGATTCCAGTCCAAGCAGCAATAGGTGGAAAGATTATTGCGCGAGAAACAATTAAAGGTTTTAAAAAAGATGTTTTAACCAAAATTCATGGTGGAGGAGCTACTGATAGAAAAAGAAAACTACTTGAAAAGCAAAAAAAAGGAAAAGCAAGGGCAAAACAATTTGGCAAAGTTGAGATCCCACAAGAAGCATTTATAGGTGTCTTAAAAATTAACAAAGAAAAATAAAATTACGATTTTCC
>CACJUO010000043.1 GCA_902596675.1 uncultured Pelagibacteraceae bacterium
TTCTAATTTTTCTAAATTTGCTGCAACTGCTGTTGCACATGCTGCTGTACCACATGCTTTGGTCAGCCCCGCTCCTCTTTCCCAAACCTTAACTTTATAATGATTGTTCCTGATTTTGTTTGCAAGTGTAAAATTACATTTTTTTGGAAACAAATTATTATTTTCAACCATTGGACCAATTTTTTTTAAATCAAAATCATCAATGTTGTCGACGAAAAAAATCACATGAGGGTTTCCAACGTTAACAGCTATACCTCCTTTTGAGCTTGAATTGTTTTTATCACTAATTTCAATACCTAAATTTTTGGTATCAAGATTTTCAGACATTGGAATATCTTTCCAATGAGTTTTTGGTACTCCTATAATTGTTTCAACTTCATTATTCTCAAGTATTTTTGATTTTAAATGATTGGATCCTACAAACAGATCTACAACTTTTTTGTCTGTTTCTTTAAAAATTAAAAATGCTACACATCTTGTACCATTTCCACATGCGCCTGAAATACTTCCATCAGAATTATAAAATTCCATTTCAGCATCACCTTTATTACATTTGTTTATAAATATTAGTTGATCACAACCAATAAATTTTCGATCGCAAATTCTAATTATTTGATCCCTTGTTAGTTGGACATTATTTGACCTATTATCAATAATTATAAAATCATTTCCAAGGCCGTCCATTTTAAAAGCTTTAAATTCCATATACTTCAGTATTTAACTTATTTATTGACATTTTGAACCTCTATTATAGTTTATCGCCGTTTCCGCAAAATACAGCAATTTGCGGTGTCTTTGGTAACAAAGAGATCGACACCAGTCAGCGAGAGTTCGCCCACTGGTGCGATACTTGCTGGATGGAATTATGTTTGAAAACTTAACAAATAAATTTGAAGAAATATTTTCTTCATTAAAAAAAGCCCCTTCACTTGATGAAAAGCAAGTAGATGAAGGTTTAAGAGAAATAAGGCTTGCTCTTTTAGAGGCGGATGTATCATTAGAAGTTGTAAAAGAATTCATAAACAGAGTTAAACCTAAAGCTCTAGGTCAGGAAATTATCAGATCAACTTCACCTGGACAGATGGTAGTTAAAGTTGTTAACGATGAGTTGATTTCTTTTCTGGGGGATAAAAATTCTGATATTGATTTAAATGCAGTTCCACCTGTTCCAATAATGTTAGTTGGACTACAGGGATCTGGAAAAACAACTACTACAGCTAAACTTGCAAGATTTTTAGAGACTAATAAAAAGAAAAAAGTGATGATGGCGAGTCTAGACGTTTACAGACCTGCTGCACAAGAGCAATTAAAACTTCTTGGTGACCAAAACAATATAATCACTCTTCCAATTATTAAAGATCAGTTACCTGCAGATATTTGTAGAAGAGCAATTAGTGCGGCTAATCTTAATGGAGCAGATGTAATTTTATTTGATACAGCTGGTAGAACACAAATTGATTTGCAAATGATGAGTGAGATCAAACAAATTGAAGGCATTATAAATCCATCAGAAACAATACTTGTTGCAGACTCTCTTACAGGTCAAGTTGCAGCAAATGTAGCAAAAGAATTTAAAAGTACAGTAAATCTTACAGGTATCATTCTTACAAGATCAGATGGTGATGGTAGAGGCGGGGCAGCACTAAGCATGAAGTATGTCGCAAATGTACCTATTAAGTTTTTAGGGATTGGTGAAAAGATAGAAAATTTTGAAGTTTTCCATCCAGATAGAATTGCAAATCGAATTTTGGGTATGGGAGATATTGTTTCTTTGGTAGAAAAAGCTGCTGAAGATCTTGATGAAGAAAAATTGAAAAAAACAGAAGAAAAACTAAAAAAAGGTCAGTTTTCTTTAGAGGATTATCTTACTCAACTAAGACAGATGAAAAAAATGGGTGGTATTGAAGGTATAATGTCTTTTTTACCTGGTGTTTCAAAAGTTAAATCCCAAATGGATCAAGCTGGAGTTGATGAAAAGATAATTACCCAAAATGAGGCTGTAATATTGTCAATGACTAAAAAAGAACGAGAAAATCCAAAGATAATAGATGGTTCCAGAAAAAAAAGAATTGCTAATGGCTCAGGTACAGATGTGGCCACTATCAATAAATTGCTTAAGCAATTTAAAATGATGTCAGAGATGATGAAAAAAATGTCGAAAGGAAATATGAAAGGGATGGCGGATAAGGGCATACCTTCAGAACTTTTTAATCAATTAAAATAAAGAGGAGTAAAAATGTTAAAAATGCGTTTATCAATGGGAGGTACTAAGAAGAGACCCGTATATAAAATAGTAGTTGCTGATAGCAGGTTCCCAAGGGATGGAAGATTTATTGAAAAATTAGGTTTTTTTAATCCCCTAATTCCAAAAGAAAAAAAAGAGAGAATGGGTTTAGATGTTGAAAGAGTTAAATATTGGTTAGGTCAAGGTGCTCAACCAACTACTAGAGTTGCAAGATTGTTGGGAGAAAATGAAATAATGCCAATGCCAGCAAAAGGCAATAATCCTCAA
>CACJUO010000044.1 GCA_902596675.1 uncultured Pelagibacteraceae bacterium
TAGATTATGAGATTTATCGTATTCTTCTTTTTCTGGATCAAAATATATAATTTTTATAATTCTAAGATAATAAAAAGCGGCAACAACAGTCGCTAATAATCCAACAATAGCTAAAAAATACATTGACTGTTCTATAACAGCTAAGAAGATATAAAATTTAGCAAAAAAACCTGCAAGCGGAGGTATTCCTGCTAAAGAAAATAAAACTATCAACAAAGAGAAAGACAAAATGGGATGTTTTTTAGAAAGTCCTGATAGATCTTCTATATTCTCATAGTATTTATCATTTCTTTTAAGCATAAATAAGCAGCTAAAAAAAGCTAAATTCATTACCAAATAAATTGATATGTAAGTAATAGAACTTTGTATTCCTTGATTGCTAACTGTTGCTAGTCCAGCCAAAGCATAACCCATATGACTTATTGAACTATAAGCAATTAATCTTTTTAAATTTTTTTGACCTATCGCTGCCACAGCACCAAATATCATTGAAGCAATTGAAATAAATACAATAATAGTTTGCCATTGGTCATTCATATTAGCAAAAGGTGTGTATAAAAAATTAATGAATACAGAGAGTGCAGCTATTTTTGGAAGTATTGCAAAGAACAAAGTTACAGATGTGGGGGAGCCCTGATAAACATCTGGAGCCCACATATGAAATGGCACAGCTGATATTTTAAATGCCAGTCCAACTAAAATAAAGACTATTCCAAATGTAGTACCATAATTAAATTCAGTAGAATTTATGAGTATCTGATCAAAATTTGTACTTTCAGAAAATCCATAAGTTAATGAGCACCCATACAATAATAAACCAGATGATAATGCACTAAGTACAAAATATTTAAGACCAGACTCTGTAGAAAGCAAATTATCTCTGTTGAACGATGCAAGAACATACAAAGCTAATGATTGAAGTTCAAGACCCATGTAAAAAACAATTAAATCATTTGAACTAATCATTATCATCATTCCCAAAATACTACTCAGAATAAGAATAGGGTATTCAATTTTATTTAAATTGATCACTTGGATATATTTGGATCCAGTTAACATTACAAAAATACCAGAACCGACTAATATCATTTTCATATAATTAGATAAATTGTCTATTAAATATGAGTTATTAAATAAATAAATTGTATCCAATGACCTGAAATTTATTATTAATGCTAATAATATAACTAGAGATATATTAGATAAATTATAAATTAAATTTGCACTATTTTTTTTATAAACTCCAACCAGTAAAAAAAACATTATAACTATCGATATAAAGATCTCAGGTAATATATATTGAAAATTTTCCATTAGTCTTTTGACGCTAAGTTGTTAATTAAATCAAAATTATACATATTTAAAGTATTCTCGACCGATGCTTCAATTGAATTCATTAAAGGCTCTGGATAAAAACCAAAAAATAAAATTGGTATTACTAGTGCTGATAAAGTTATAATTTCAAAAGTTTTTAAATCTTTCATAGTTTTAAGCTCTTGATTATTCATTTCGCCAAAAACAACTCTTTTAAATAACCACAGCATATATGCTGCTCCTAAAATTACTCCTAAACTCGCAATCATTGCTACTAAGATATTTTTCTCAAATGCACCCATCAAAATTAAAAATTCTCCTATAAAACCTGTTGTTCCAGGCAGTCCTAAAGCTCCTAGTGTGAACACCATAAAAACAATTGCATATCTAGGCATTATAGAAACTAAACCTCCATATTTATTAATTAACCTTGTGTGATGCCTTTCATAGACAACTCCAACACTTAAGAAAAGTGCAGCTGATACAAGTCCATGACTAATCATTTGGAAAATACTTCCTTCAATACCTTGTTGGGTCATTGTGAAGATACCTAGTGTTACAAACCCCATATGCGCAACAGACGAGTATGCTATAAGTTTTTTCATATCTTCCTGCATCAAAGCTACAAGAGATGTGTAAATAATTGCTATTAAACTTAAGACATAAACTAACATTGTAAAATTTTCCGATGCGATAGGAAATAACCCTAAAGAAAATCTAATAAATCCATATCCAGCCATTTTAAGCAGTATTGCTGCTAGTAATACAGATCCAACAGTTGGAGCTTCTACATGAGCATCAGGCAGCCAAGTATGTACTGGCCACATAGGAGTTTTTACTGCAAAAGAACTAAAAAATGCTAGCCATAATAAATTTTGATATTCTACCTGAATACCAAGTTCGTAAAGTTTTTCAACATCAGTAGTTCCTGTAATCCAATATATTGCAATAATGGCAACTAACATAAGAACTGATCCTAGCAAAGTGTACAGAAAAAATTTAAAAGCCGAGTAGACTCTTCTTTCTCCACCCCAAATACCAATAATTA
>CACJUO010000045.1 GCA_902596675.1 uncultured Pelagibacteraceae bacterium
AATAAAGTCCCCAACTACTATATGAAAGAACAACTATCTTTATTGGATAAATTAGATGGAAATGTTGACTCTTTATCAAATAGGATTGCTAACGTGAGAACATGGGCATATGTGTCAAATAAATCAAATTGGGTTGAAAATCAGGACTATTGGATAGAAAGAGCAAAAAACTTAGAAGATAAACTATCAGATAGACTTCATGATGAACTAACTAAAACATTTATTGATAAAAGGGCTAGTGTTTTAGCCAGAGGATTAAAACAAGATATTATGTTTAATACTGAAATTATTAATGATGAAGAAGTAATGATCAACGAACAATATATCGGTCGTTTAAAAGGTCTAAGATTAGAATTAGATCTTAAAGTTGATACATTAGACGCAGATGTAAAATCATTAAAAAAAGCTGCAAGACAAAATGTTCTTCCAGAAATTATAAAACGAATAAAACAAATAGTAGAAACTGGCTTAATTGAACTTAAAGATGATTTTAAAATTTATTGGAACAACAACCAAATAGCTAAATTAATACCAGGTTCAGATTATCTTAATCCCCAAATTCAATTAATTGCTGATGAGATGATAGAAAATGCTGAAAAATCAAGACTTAATTTTTATTTGCAGAATTGGATGAATGACAAAATTGAAACAGAGTTAAAAAGTCTAATAGATCTAAAACATGTTAAAGATAATAATTCAGAATTAAGAGCTTTAGCTTATCATCTATATGAAAATAATGGAGTTGTCAAAAGAGATGAGGTTTTAAATTATTTAAATAAGCTTAACCAAGATGAAAGAAAAAAATTGAGACATATGGGTGTTAAATTTGGAAGATATCATGTTTTTTTATTTAAATTATTTAAACCAAGCTCAGTATCTTTAAGAATCCTTTTATGGAAAAACTTTAATGAAAATAATTTAGACTTCTCTCCACCAACATTTGGATTAAACTTTTTAGAAGAAAAGAAATTATTAAATAAAAATCTTATGTTATTATGTGGGTTTGAAAAATTTGATAATCTATATGTAAGGATAGATATTTTAGAAAGATTATTTCTGATGATTTTTAATACAAAATCAAATGATAAAATAAAAGAGATTAAACTAATCCCTGAAATGCTAAATTTGTTAGGTTGTAATAAAGAAAATTTTGTGAAATTAATAAGGAAAATGAATTATAAAACTTTTGAAAAAGATAATAATCTTCACTTTAAATATACTCCTTTTAGAAAAATAATTAAAAAAAGTGATAACAAGAATATTAAAGATAACCCATTTAATGTTCTCTCACAACTTAACTTGAAATAATGTTTAATATTTTTAGAAAAAAAGAAGAAACTAAAAAAGATGATAATCACCCATCAATAATGGCAGTGGCGTGCTTATTAATTCATTCCGCTAAAATTGATGAGAATTATACGATAAAAGAAAAAAAGATTATTAAAGATGCAATAATTGAAATGGGGGCAGGTGCTGAGGGGATTGATAAAATAATCGATATAGCTGAAGAAAAAGAAAAAGATTCAAATCAAATACTCGATTTCACCAAAGAGATTAAAAATATTAGTGTGGATGATAAAAAAATCATAATAGAGGCTTTGTGGGATATTATATATTCTGATGAAAATGCAGATATGTATGAAACAAACCTGATGAGGAGGTTGTCTGGTTTACTTTATCTAGATCCAAAAAATGTTGGTGACATAAAAGAAAAAGTTCGTCAAAAAAAAATATGACATATTTAGTGAATGATAAATGCATCAAATGTAAATTGATGGATTGTGTTGAAGTATGCCCAGTAGATTGCTTTTACGAAGGTAAAAATATGCTTGTAATTAAACCGGATGAGTGTATAGATTGTGGCGTTTGTGAGCCAGAATGTCCAGTGGACGCCATTATATCCGATAATGATGATAAAAATGGAAAGTGGTTAGAAATTAATAAAAAATATTCGGATTTATGGCCAAACATTAATGAAAAAAAAGATCCACCAGTGGATCATGAACAATTTAAAGATGTAAAAAATAAATATGAAAAATATTTTAAGGAAAATATTGAATAAAAAGAAAACTAAGAAAGTGGTTAAAAAAAAAACC
>CACJUO010000046.1 GCA_902596675.1 uncultured Pelagibacteraceae bacterium
AAGATATTACACCATTGATTGAAAATAATGATTTTAGACTAAGCTATGGTGTTTCTGTTACAGATATAAATCAAGATAACAAATATGAATTTGTGGTAACTGGTTTTGGTTTTTCTAACTTGGCTTTGTCTTACCAAAATGGAAAATTGATAAATATAAATAAAGATGGAATCTTTGATGATGTTAGTAGAAAAACCATAGGTGTAGCAGCTTGCGACATTGATCAAGATGGTTTTGAAGAAATTTATTTTTTAAATACAGATACATACAGTGGAGAAAAAAAATATTCAGATAGACTGATTGATAATAGTAGTAACGGTTTTATTGATTTATTTGAAAAAGATATAAACAAAAAAAATCTAAACCTAACTGCTGGTAGATCAGTTGTGTGTGTTGATAGAAACGGTGACGGAAAATATGGCATATATGTTGCCAATTATGGGGGTCCAACGAGGTACTATGAGTTAAATACAGGCCAAGTGCTTGATTTAGCCGAGAAGCTTAAACTCAATAAAATAACTGGTGGAAGGGCTGTAGTGGCAGGTAATATTCTATCAGGAAAAACTGACATATTTGCTGCAAACGAGAGAGGCAAAAATTTTTTATATTATAATTCTGATGGTTTCTTTCAGGATATAGCAGAAGATTACAAAGTCGATGATCAATATGAAAATGGAAGAGGTACAGTTTTATCAGATATACTTTACAGAGGTAGATTAGATGTAGTTACCTCAAATTGGAACGGCTATCATAGGGCTTTTGTATTAGAAGATAACAAATTTAAAGATATTGCCACTCCAACTTATAATATTCCAACTAGAATTAGAACGGTAATTTCCGCAGACTTTGATAATGACGGATATGATGAAATATTTATGAATAATATTGGTGAGCCTAATAAATTATTCAAGATTAAAGAAAACGGATTTTTTGAAGAGATAGCAATTCAAAATGCATATGAATCAAATGGTTTAGGAACAGGAGCAGCTGTTGCAGATATAGATGAAGATGGAATTTTAGAATTACTAGTTTCACATGGAGAGTCCGGCATGCAGCCATTAACAATGTATAAAGCAGATATAAAAACGAATTTCAATTATATAAGAATTAAACCTACAAATAAATTCGGTGCACCAGCAAGAGGGGCAACTGTTATCTTGAGTTCTAATTTAAGAAAACATGCAAAAACCATAGACGCTGGCTCAGGATATTTATGTCAAATGGAGCCTGTTGCTCATTACGGTTTAAGAGAAGGTGAAAAAAATATATCTATAGATGTCATTTGGACTAATGGATTATCAGAGTCATTTAAAGTAAATGAACTAAATAAAACGATTGAAATTAAACAGAGATAATATGATAGGAACACTTAATAAAATAAATAAAAAATTTAAGCTCATAAAAAGTTTTTTTATATTTTTGTTACTAATTTCTTTTTGTTTTATTAAACCAGTGTATTCAAAAGACTTTAATTATTATGAGGATCTTGCTAAAGATTGGATTAAGATCTTTCCTGATCAAAATAGAAATGCTGCAGGTCCAAAATTTTTTAAGCATATTTTAGATAAAAAAATTACTTATAAAGATTTTATAGAATATAATAAATTATATTGTGCAGTATCTGGTTCATTAATATCGCCAAACAGTAAGCCAGATTTTGTCTATTTAAAAAGTGCAGAAAATGAGGAAAAAATATGTGGTTTTTACCATAAATGCTGCTTTCCCTGCTCATGTGATTTAATGAAATATTCTCAAGTCAAAAACATGAAATACAAATTCTTAGATGGAGAAAAAGAATTTTCTGTTTTAACTATTAAAAACCCATGTGGAAAAAAAGATTTTCCGAGAGAAGTAAATAGAAATTATTTCTGCAACGGAGATAAAATTGATCATAACCAGGTTGTTTTGATAGATAATAGACTTGTTATTGGTCTTTTACATAATGCATCAAAATGTAATGAACAGAGTATAGCAGCTATAGATAAAGATGAATATACTGGAACTTATTGTGAATTAAGAAATAACGCACCATTAGAGCAGGTCCAAGGTGGTATGGGTGATATTT
>CACJUO010000047.1 GCA_902596675.1 uncultured Pelagibacteraceae bacterium
ATGTTGGGGTAGCTGTTGTTGTTAGCTATTTTACGTCACATTATTTGTTTAGATGGAGAACTGCTATGGTTGAATATTACCATAGTGTTTATGAAAAAGCTCGAAAGATAGAGGGGGCATCTCAAAGAGTTCAGGAAGACACAATAAAATTCTCAAGAATAATGGAGTCTCTTGGAACAAGTCTTATAGAAGCAATTATGATACTTGTAGAGTTTATGCCAATACTATTTGGTTTAAGTATTGGAATTCCTATATTCTTCTTTGGAGAATGGGAATATGGACTAATTGTAGGTGCCTTAATTTGGTCAATTGGCGGTACAATATTTTTAATTATTTTAGGCTTAATATTGAGATTAGTTGGTGTTGAGTATGACCTTCAAAAAAAAGAGGCTGCATATAGAAAAATTCTAGTAATTGCCGAAGATGATGGGACAGTCAGACCGAAATCAATTGAAGAATTGTTTGATGATGTGAGAAGCATTCATTTTTTAAGTTATATTCGATATCTTTATTTTAATATTGGTAGAATAGCTTATTTGCAAGCTAACGTTTTATCTGCATATGTTTTTCTTGCACCTGCAATAGTTGCTGGAGCTGTGACACTTGGGGTTATGCAACAAATTATAAGAGCTTTTGGCCGAGTTGAAGGATCAATGCAATACATTCTAAAAGCATGGCCAACAATCATAGAATTGGCAAGTGTTTACAAAAGATTAAGAGAGTTCGAGTATAAATTAATAAAAGAAGAGAGTTCTGAAAAAATTGAAATATAATTTTAAATGAAATTATCTAAAAATTTATTGAACAACCTTATTGAAATAACATCTAATTCTGCAATTGCTTGTTATCCACATTTAGGAAAGAATGATAAAATTTCAGCCGATAAAGCTGCCACAGATTTGATGAGAAGAGAACTTAATATGCTAAACATTAAGGGTGAGGTTGTAATTGGTGAAGGTGAACTTGATGAAGCTCCCATGCTTTACATAGGAGAAAAGCTTGGAAACGGCTTAGGTCAAGAAATAGATATAGCTGTTGATCCTGTAGAAGGTACAAATTTTGTTGCTAAAAATCTACCTGGTGCAATGTCTGTGCTGGCTGTGTCTGAAAAAGGTAACCTTTTAAAAGCTCCAGAGACTTATATGAATAAAATAGCAAGTGGAAATCATGTGCCAACTGGTTGTCTAGATCTTGATTACACAGTTGAAAAAAATCTAAAAAACTACTCAGAAGTCACCAATAAAAAACTATCTGAAATTACAGTTTGTATTCTTGATAGACCTAGACATAAGAAAATTATAGACGAGCTAAATAGATTGAAAGTTAATATCAAATATATATCTGATGGTGATGTTTCTGGAGCTTTACTTGTTACAGATACAAAGTTTAATGTTGATATATATATGGGTATTGGTGGTGGACCTGAAGGTGTAATAGCTGCATCAGCCCTAAAAGTTTTAGATTGTAATTTTCAAGGTAGATTTTTGTTTGAGACTGAACATGAAATTTTAAGAGCAAAACAAATGGGTATAAAAGATCTTAATAAAAAATATGACATCGATGACATTATTAAAGGAGAAAGTATTTTTTGTGCAACTGGTATTACTTCAGGAGATCTGATGAATGGAATAATTAAAAAAAATAACAAATTCATAACTGAGACAATTGTTGCTCATGATAAAGCTATTTTAAAACTAATTAAAAAAGACGTTTCCATTACTTGATTAATTTTTAAAATTGCAATAAAAGACCTTCCACTGGTCCCTTCGTCTATCGGTTAGGACACATGGTTTTCATCCATGAAAGAGGGGTTCGATTCCCCTAGGGACCGCCATCTATTTATCTCTTCTACTAGGCGCATTCAATTTATCTCTTAAAGATGAAAAAATGTCATAAAGTGCATTATCTTGACCATATTTTTTTGTTGTTATTTCTTTAGATATTTTAATATCATTCATATCATTAATATTTAATAAATCTTTTTTTGACACCATCCCCATAGAGTTAAACTCAAGGATTATAATATTATTTTCAAATAT